>DAOVYR010000138.1 GCA_030635525.1 Candidatus Nanohalarchaeota archaeon
ATAACATCCCCCTTCTTGTCATCATCAATCGCGCGAACCGGCTTCGACCAGTCCCCATTCATCGCACGGACAGTAACAGCCCGTCCAGCCATCCTCCGCCCGGGAGTCAGGGGCAAAATCCCCTCCATCGCACCGCGGCCATGCATAGCATCACAGATATTAGGAGTAGAAACCTTTCCAAAAATCCCCCGAGCCTCATCCAACTTATGCGCACGCCTGTCAGCACCACGAACCCCGTCCCCGGAAAGACACGCAAAAATCTCATCAACCGCAGCACCAACATCATCCCTCCTGGTAATCGCACTACCTATTATCAAAATATCCGCACCGCTGCGCCGCGCGCGAGCAACACTACCCGCATCAAGCCCACCTGCAACAGCAACAGGAACACCAACAGCCCCCTTAAGCAAAGAAAGACTATCATCAACAACAGATCCCCTCATCTGCTCATCAATACTCAGGTGCGACACAACATAATGCACACCCATCTCCTCAACCTCCCGCGCACGCAAAAGCAACCCGTCATGACCAACACCAAGCAAATCAACCATAATCTTAACACCATACCTCTGCGCTTCCCGCACAGCATCAGCAATAGTAGAATCATCAGACACACCGAGAACAACAACAACATCAGCACCAGCCTTCGCCGCAATCTCAACCTCACAGGCACCGGTATCAACAGTCTTCATATCAGCAACAATAACCGTCTTTGGAAAAGCCCGCCGAAACTTACGCACACACTCAAGCCCCTCTGCCTTGATAAGCGGCGTACCAACCTCAAGCCAGTCAACACCCTTAGTAGCACAGACCTTAGCAACCTTCATAGCCCTGTCAAAATCAACAAAATCCAGAGCCACCTGAACAATAGGCCTCTCACCCATCCAATCCACCCCCGGACGCAACCAGAGAAAGCCTATCCTTCATAACAATAAACATACGAGAAAGATTCTTTTCATTATCAAACCCATCCACAATCCGACGAAGCTGCGCACCATCAAACCCCTTAAGCCTCCGAACCTCAGAACAAAGCAAAGGAAAACACCGAACAATATTATCGACAATCGTAACATCCGCTGCCTGCGCACTCCTCGAAAACGGGCTCAAATCAACAGTAACAACCGTCTTGCCCATCGCGCGAAGCGCCTCTGTCCTGTCCCCATCCTCAAGAGGCACAAGCACAACATCAGCACAAAAAATACCAGAAGCACTCACCTTACCACGCTCATGCTCAAGCCCGGGAATCCTCATCACTGCATCATCACAAGCCCCAAGAACCGAAGAAGCACCGGCATCAACCAAAATCCTCTCAACCGCCTCCTCCCGCGCACGCGTCCGATAAAACAGATTAACCTCAACAGGACACGAAAGCAGCTCCGAAAGCTTTACAATCTCATTAGCAACAAGCGCCGCCGCATTCCCATTAACAGAGATGACAGGCTTACGGGCAAGCAAAAGCACACAAGCAGCAGCCTCAATTGCTTTTAGCGCAGCATCATGCGTCCTCTCACCAAGAATATAATCAAACGCCTCGCCCCTTCCTTGCGCAATCAGCCCCTCGCATGCAACCGCACCACCCCTGAACCCGGATACCAGTTTCTCGCGCACCATAAGCGACTCATAACGCGGATGCGACTTAGGAACATCAACCATAACCATCACAACAATTCAGGGAGCCTGTAACCGACCTTAGTCTGAAAAACACAGCCCACACCCTCTAATTCATCAAGCACCTTTTTATTCATATCCTTTCGAAAAAAAGCAAACCCGCTCTCACCAAGCATAGTCTGCGAAGCAAAACACCCCTCAATCCTGTTCAGCCTCCGTATAACATCCAAAAGCCGCTCTGAACCAAACCCTGCCTTTTGTGAAAACTCAACCGAACACTTCATAAAATTATAGATATCAGGACACTCAAACAGCCTCTCCAAAACATCATCCGCAACCCCATTCAACTCAGAAAACCCATCCTTCCCAATAACCTTATTCGTATCAACCCCCCCGAACGAAAAACAGACCAGATCACACATATCAGTATCAACATTCTCAATCACACAGTAACCCGGCGCACCTTCCTTCTTTCTCAACTCAACCCCGCCGGCAAGCATCGGCCCCACATCACCAAGACCGGTGCCGCACTCAACCTCAGCCGCATGCGCAACCCCACCCACCTCATCCATACTCATACCAAGAGAAAAAACCTCATTCAGGCACATCCCAACCCCTATCGCACATGCACCGGACACACCAAACCCTGCCCCGACAGGCAATTTCGTAACATGGCGAACAACAATCCTTTTGCCTTTCAAAGCACCCATCCTCTTCACCACAGAAAAAGACACGCAAAAATCAGTAATTTCACCATTAAGATACACAACCAGACCGGAACCAGAAGATGTCTCAACCGAAGTCTCAACACCCTCTTCAATCACAATACCTGCTCCGCGGGAACCGGAACGCAAAACATCCTCATGCATACACACCCTGAAGATGCACGAAATATGCCCCGGACAGTAAGCTCTGGCCTTCAAAAAATCACTTCACACAATTATTTTCATCAACAAAAACAACCCTCTGCCTGAACCCCTCAAGCTCAGACTCATCATATACCCCGAAAGAAGCAATAATCACAATATCCCCTGCATGACACAGGAGCGCAGCACTCCCATTTACACAAACAGTTCCCTTCTCGCCACGAATTGCATAAGTAACAAAGCGCTTGCCATTAGTAACATTCCACACATGCACCTTCTCAAAAGGCAAAATATCCGAATCATCAAGCAACTCCGGACACACAGAAATACTCCCCTCGTAGTCCTTATCTGTAGACGTAACAGTAGCCCTGTGAATCTTCGACTTGCACATAAACCTCTTCATAGGATAGATATTCAGCACCCTGACTTTTAAACCTTGCGAAAACAAGCCATTAACATACGTCAAACGCCGAAAAAAGAAACAAAAACACAAAAAAACATCCAGAAACACTACCCACAAAACATTTCAACAAAAAAAAAACATAAAGACAAAACAGGCGCACTCACCTTTTCCCGCAAAAAGGACAATAAGCCAAATCCACGTATTTCAAATTCTTACATTTTAAACATTTGGTTTTTACCTGTCTCCCGCACTTAGCACAATACTCTTCTGCCAACTCTAAATTAAATCCGCAATTAGGGCATTTATTATCCTTCAGATACCTGTAAGCAACCCTCTTTGGATCATAGACCTTCCTCTGGATATAATACACAATACCCCCCAAAAGGATAATTACCACCACAACAGACCCATAATACACCAGATACTTCAATATAGAAACACTCATCAGAACACGAAATATCTCCGCAAACCACTCCATCGGCAAAATTTCATACAAAAAAACCAACACAACCTGCAAAAACAATATTGTTGACGCAAAGAATATCGACGTAATAATAATTGTGTAAGGACTGTCTTTCTTTTTGTATTTCAGATAAAGATACAAAAATACCCCGAAAAAAGGCAGTACAAATAACAACTTCAATATAAACACTTTAGCATTGTAAAAAGCAATCTGAGTTTTATAATCATCCCTGGCCTCAGTATACAACACCTCAAGCCTGTCAAGATCCGGCTTAATTTTTTGAATTAATAAATCACGGTCAGAAGTCAGTTGTCTTATTTCAGAATCCAGTATCTCATTAGAGGATTCCAGCGATTCTATCCGGGATTTAATCTCCGGTTTATCCAATAACGCATCTTCATCAGCAATTACTTCTTGCAAACTGACATCATATTCTCCCAACAAATCACTCCTTTTTCTCTCATTTAAGTGAACTAACTGCTCTTTGTTATTAATGACTCTATTTAACTCAACAATCCTGTCAATATCATGCTCATTATTCAGATATATAACATCCAGGCCATACTTCTTATCTATTTCATTAAACGAACAAAATTGCTTATAGGTCATAGACTCTATATTTTTCAAAGACACGCAAAAGCTTGGACTCTCAGGTCTGTCTGGAATCTGTTTGATATCAGAAAATACAGTCTGCCCAATCACAAACAGAAAAATA
>DAOVYR010000092.1 GCA_030635525.1 Candidatus Nanohalarchaeota archaeon
ATATTGACACGAAACAAGCACCCATTCAAATCCCTGCAGGACCTCGTCTGCTCATTATCAACACAATCAGACCAGTACCCGCACGTCCAGTTCCCGGTGCAGTTATCCCATACTTTGACCTCAATATCGCCCTCCAGGGCAAAAGAAACCTCGTCAGTAACAACAACATTGCCGTTTAGAGCATACGTCCCTGGCTCATGGCTAATCAACGTATATGTGTATGTATGCACTCCGCCGGGAGTACAAACCCACGTAATTTGTCCATTGTCTTCATTATAATTAGCATACATCGGCTCAGCGCTCACAAGACTAAGCCCGGGCTGTATTCTTTCATACAGGACATACGCTTCTGGCGGGTTATCCACATTAATAACTATCTGGAATTCGTCACCCGGGTCAACAAAATCAGGAACAGTACGGGATGCACTGCTTCCCCCGTCTCCCCAGGACACACCTGAAAATACAAGAAACCCGACCAATACAATTACCGCACCAAAAATATTCTTCATAATTATTCCACATTCCCTGCGCCGCCTTTCTTTCTGAAATACAGCACAACAAAAGACAATGCAACAACCAGCAAAACAACAGGCGCAGCATTTGCAAAAGAAGCTATAGGCATACCTGTCGCACTATTGCTGATACTCTCATCAACCACGACACCTGCCGATCCGCCAGTCTCGACTCTTGTCTTGTCCTTAAGCAGCGCACTTCCGCTGAAAGCATACTCGCCTCCGGCATCAGGCGCGCGCAGATGGTACACATAACTGACATCCTCCACTCTGCTGCCGAAAAGCCCTTCAACGACAACCCACTTCATCACATATTTATCATGGTTTGTATCATCATCTATAACTTTCGCAGTCATCTTTGCATCAGTATCAACAATTTCAAATCCCGGGGGAACTTCCTCAGAAAGAATATAAGTCAGGGGCTTATTATCCTCTGATACATCCACATCCAGCGTCACCTCAAACACATCTCCCCCACCGACAGGCCCCTCGACGGTTCTCGTAATCACAATATCCTCTAGACAATTGCCTGTACCTGCAACAAAAGCAAGCAAAACAATCGCCGAAGCAACAATCAACTTATTCATAACATTCACCTGTCTTATTCATCCTCAGGCACCACAACTTTCAGTTTCCTGACGCCTGCATTATCTACATACCCTGTCTCATGTCCCTTGCGCAAAAAAGCAGCATCTGAAAATGAGACAATGCCTCCGATATTCGAAAGGCACCTCACAAGCCCTGTCTTTTGCGTCTTCGGGCTGTAGCTGTATTTCTTCACTGCATCATCTTTTCCTCGTCCTGTCCCCGCGAGTTTCACTGCAAAGAAAAGGATCAGCACAATAATAATCGTATTCACAATAGCCCATCTGCTTCCCGCAAGAATAGATATGAGCCCGCCGGTTGGCGCATCATCATGAACCACATCCAAAGACTCACTAAGGTCAGCATCAGAAGTCTGGACATTACCTGTCTCATTTATCACATCCGCCTCAGTATCATTCACAGGCACTGTAACCTCAGGAATATCCTGCACTATTTCATTCTCATCCTGGGGCGCTGGCTCATCCTCCGGTTCATCTGGATATGTAGTCCCGCTGCCTGTTCGCGAGATTGTCTTGCATATCCCGTCGCAGCACCACTCGGTATCAGAAGCATCAACAAATGATCCGTCGCACCTTTGTGAATAACTGCAGGCCTGTCCGCCAAGCAGCGCGCATGTGCAGTCTCTGCTCAAAGGCGGCTTTTCATTCTCGCTGCCGCAGTGATTCTCATCATTGCATGTGCGTATCTGCCTGTTATCTGTTCCGCATGCCGACCACACACTGCATACCCACCTTTCACTGCATTCACCAACCGCAAAATAATTCACGGCCACAGCGCCGCTTGCCTGCGTACTCGATGCAGAGGCAAACACTTTATATGTCCCTGTCCTTTTATTTTCCAGTTTAAAGAATGTCGTATACTCCCCATTCACGCCTGTAGTTACCTCACTGGCAAATATGTGGTTGCTATCCGCGTCATCTGCATGAATTCCGATTTTCACACCTTCTTTTGGCATGCCGGAAGCAAGCAACAGTCCGTGCATAGTTATAGTTGTATACACAGAATCATTCACAACATCAATATCTAAGCTAAGTGTTGCATCATCAGAATAGCCAAGCCCTCCGGAAAGTAAAACACCTATGATTATTGAGATGCCTGCAATGATTGTCATTGAATTGAATTTTGATTTTCCTGCCATGTTACCACATCTTATGAAATACTACATGAACTAATCATCAGGTAGTAATTGGCAGATATGAACATATATCTTTTTAAGTTTTGTCACTCCGCCCGCATTTTTCTTCATTCTCAAATAAAAGCCAAAACAATCATCCCTGGCCTGCCGCCTGCAGGGAGTCATAAACCGGGTACTCTGTGCGCCTGTTTTTTGGAACAATAACAATATATAAAGATTAAAAAGTATAATTATATATACATATTACAGCAGAAGAGGGAGGGGTGTTCACTTTTAACTGCTGTACTCAGTTAAATGGTGCAACAATGAATATGTCTCAGGTACGTGTGGGCTCGCATAAGAATTCGCTTATCAGTATTATTACATCTGTTTTTGTGATTGCTGTGTTGCTTGTGGCAGGGCCTGCCGATGCAGTGCTTCTACAGATAAAAGACCTGCCGGATTTTGCATACAGGGGCACCGTTGTAAATTTTATTTTTGACATTGATCTGGGGTCAATGGAGCGCATCCCGGTACAGTCAATAGTCATTGAATTGGTTAATCCAGACACCAGCGCCACAATCTGCTCATTCTATCCAAACGGCACACTTATGCCGGAATCTTTTGCCATTTTCAGGTGCCAAGCATTAAGCATCAAAAGCACCCGGATAGTCGACGCGACCCCAGGTAATCGCTTTGGATACGATAAAACAACAGGCTACTGGCAGCATTACGGTTATGGCGATGGCTACAGCTATGGCTACGGCTACGGCTATGGCGGCATCCTGAGTGAATTATCCTATAATATCACCTGGAACACACAAAAATACGGCTACAATAAAATGCATGGTCTTGAAGGCAACTACATGATAAAGATGTCATTAATACCTGACCATACTTACGCATACCACACAGCCCCAAAGAAAATAGCCCTCATCAAACATCCCAATGAAAAAGACATCTGCAACCCCGTGTCCACTCCGGGGACATGCACAGGCATGTACACATCAACGCGCATACTGCCGGATACATGCACAGTCAGCGACGAGATGGAAATAACCATAAACATTGACATCAATGAAAGCAACAAGCCCAAAATACTGATTTTAAATGAATACATCCCGGAAGGTTTCATCGTAACAGACTCCAATGGCGCAAACTATGATTCCCAAAAGAGAATATTAAGATGGTTCATAGTAGAATCGGACTATTATGGCACAACAATCGAAGATATTGTATTCACCTACAAGCTCATGCCCGGGACGCAGCATAAACAGTTTATCTTCGGCACAGTAGAGGATTCCATGCAGCTTTACATGACAGAAGGAGATGAAGCTCTTGAATGCACAATCAATGAATCGCAGATCAACGACACAGACGGCGACAAGTGGCCGGATTATCTTGACTGCAAGATCACTGATCCTTATGTATATCCCGGCGCCCCGGAAGTATGCAACGGCATTGACGATGACTGCGATGGCGACATAGACGAGGGCGTAATAAACACATGCATGGACTACACCACATGCACAGCATACCAAACCTGCACAGCATGTCCTGCCGAACCCCGGGATATATGCCGCAATGGCATCGACGAGAACTGCAACGGCGAGATAGATGAAGGTTGTCCGCATCCGCACGGACCACCCGTATACGGCACATTCACAGTGACCCGGGACTTGCCGGATAATACTCCCAAAGGCACAGAATTCAATGTAACTCTGGCAGTCAACATTAATGAATATGATATCCCGTCATACTATATTATAAAAGAGTACATCCCGCACGGCATAGAAGTCACAGGCCACGGCATCGGATATTATAATGACTCCACAAGGGTGCTCCGATGGTTCGTAGTTGAAAGCGACCGTTTTAACGGCCACATACAGGACATAGTCTACACATACACTGTGAAGTCAGATACAACCGCCGCCTATACATTCAATGGCTGGGTAGTCTCAAAAGAGGCGCGCTTCGAGCCCGCAGGCGACGACCAGACAGATATCTACTGATATTGTTGCGCTACATTCTTATCATGTCGTTTTCAGACATTGGCTGATTGCCCCCTGGCACCTTCAATTAGTCAGGGATTGCCTTGACGTGTCGTATATTATTTAGAGTTAAAGTTTAAATTATGGGAAGTCCATAGATGTATCATGGTCGAAGATATTAATCGTAATTTGCGCGAGCATGAGTCATCAGTCGGTGACTGGTACCTGAAGAATGCTGTGAAGTATCTTTACAGGTTCTTTGACTTATTTAATGCGCAGTGGTTCGCCCCCCCTCTTCCACAAGCAGTGATTTCTTTTAAGAAGACAAGAGTTACCACTCTGGGGCATTATAATTTTGGTCGCAATGAGTTTGGGCTCCGCCATGAGATCAACATGAATTCACAGTATATGGAGAGGCCTTTTTGCCAGATTCTTGCAACGCTCTTACATGAGATGATTCATCTTGAGGAGGATATGCGCGGGATGAAGCCAAAGAGGTCGCAAGGGAACCGCCATTCGAAGTATTTCTCTGAGAGGTCCCGGATGCTCGGTATTCCGTCAGATGCGCGGGGCTATTCACTTGGGATGGGTGAGCCGTTTGTGGGATTTGTGACCCAACATGGTGTTGAGATTATTGCTGATGCGCCTGGTGCGCGAAAGTTTAAGAAAGGCTCTTCGAATCTTAAAAAGTATAGCTGCGGGTGTACCAATGTACGGGTCGGGACAAAGAAGTTTAGCGCTGTATGCAGGCTTTGCGGCAAGGAGTTCCGGCTGGCTGATGATTCTTAGGATGCGCATATTTCCTGTATGTCGCTTTCCAGTTTACCCCGAACTTCGCTGTTGAAACCAGAGTAAGCATGGTTATTTACGAACGTGATTGGAAGGTATCCAAATGTTTTTGATATGCCTTCGCTTGCAGTATAGTCTGCTTTTAGCTCATTAAGTATGTCCCTCGTGCCCTGTTCTGTTGTGAGGTGCTCTTCTATGATTAGTGATGGGTATTGGAGTTTTATGCTTTCAAGGAATTCCAGTTGGTTGACGCACATTGAGCCCTGGCCATTGTGGATCATTATCAGTTTTTTTGATGATTCTGTG
>DAOVYR010000085.1 GCA_030635525.1 Candidatus Nanohalarchaeota archaeon
CCACAAAAGACCCGTGCGGCACAAGAATAACATTCTTTGAAACAAGCTCATCCTGCATCGAAGGTAAAAGAATATCCTTGATGCTGTCAACAACAATAAACTCCGAAGGCTGCGCATGTCCAAACGCCTTATAGGTATCAACCCTGTCCTTGGCGCAGATCCCGACAGTCTTAAATCCCTCATCATGCGCCCCTGCAAAAATCTGCAGCGCAGAATGCGAACAGACAGTACCTATCTTGATATCGCCCTTCTTATACTTCTCAAGCGCGCCATGAATCCGGGACACAGGTATCATTCCCATAAACAAATAATAGCGCTAATACTTTATTAATATTGATGCATAACCTTTGCAGTCTCGCTTATCCTAATCCTCCGCAACAACAGAAATACCAAGAAACTATATAAAGAAAAAACACCAATAAACTAGTATGCGAAGCACCAATAACCCAAAACAGAGTAATATCACTCAAAAATGGGTAGATTTACTCCTGCCTTTTTCCGGGAACTATTCAGAAAGGTTATCTGCAACAGAAATATCAAAAAGATGCCATATCCCCCAGCAGACAGCCTCGAGAGGGCTGAATGAACTTTCAGAGAACAATCTCATCAGTTACAAAATAGAAGGCAGAAACAAGCTTTTTTACATAGATCTTAAAAAAATGTCTTCAAAAAACATACTGAACATAATAGAAAACCACAAATCATTAACATTTCTCCTTGAAAACAAAGACATCCATATAATATTAAATGATATCCTTCCGACGTGCAATGGTCTCATGATATTCGGCTCCTATGCCAAAGGCACTGCCAGCACTAATTCAGATCTTGATATAGTTATATTTGGAAGCAAAAGAAAAATAGATGATATCAAAAGAAGATACGCAACAGAAATAAACGAACACTATACATCATACAGTGAATTCAGCAAACTTCTCAAAAAAGAGAACCCTCTCTCAATTGAAATTGCAGAAAATCACATCATGTTTGGAAATATTTCAAAGATGGTCGATATACTATGGAGCTGGAACTATGGACGCAGACAAAAATAAGCTAAGATGGTGCATGAAACAGAAAAAAGGCATTGCATTGACTGAAACAAAACCTCATCTGAGTGATTCTTATATGCGCGAAGCAGATGACACTCTGGAAAACGTACTTGTCACCAAAGGAAAATGGAAAGTCATAACTGCATATTATGCGTGTTATAATGCGCTGTATTCCATATTGATGAAATGCGGAATCCGCTCAGAGATACACGATTGCTCAATTGAGCTTATGGCTCTTTTCGATTTTGAAGAGTCAGACATAAAATATATAAGAACCCTCAAACAAGACAGGATACAAGTCCAGTATTACCTCGAGAAAATATACCTTGAGGATGAAAACAATGTCCGAAAGTTCATATTCAAATGCAAGCAGATATTGAATGACCTGAACAGTTCAAAGATTGAAAATGCAAGAAAACTTTTGGAATCTGAATGTTAGAGGAATAACACAAACTGTATCTATGGATGCATGTTCTATATACATTAAGCAAAACTCATAACATCACTTCTCAAAAACAATCCCTGCATACCCGACAATAGCATCCTTGTTCTTGGACACATCATAAGAAGTCCCGTACTTCACAAGCCGCCCCTTGGCGCCGCGAACAGCACTCAAAAGCACAGCAATCGGCGCATACCCACAAACTGTGGACGCCCTCGAAAGCTCAATGACATCATCAGCCCTGAAATCCAGAACAGCATCAATAATCTCCTTATCCGTCTTCTGGACCCACGCAACCTCATCTTTATCCACAGGCTCAAAACCATACATAGCACCGAAATGCGTAAAATCAGAACTGGCGACCACAAGCGCCCTCTTACCCGCGACAGCTTCCCTGATAGCCTCACCAAGAGCCTCATAATTTTTGCCATTAACATCAGAAGACACAGAAATCGCAACAAGCTTAAAATCCCCGATCACCTTCTGTAAAAACGGCAGCTGAACCTCAATAGAATGCTCATACATATGCGCAAGCTCATCAAAATGCGCAACCTCGCACCCTTTAACAATAGCTTCCCCGACCTCAGAATCACACTCAACAACACCAAGCGGTGTCTCCCAATCCTCAGGAGACACAGCAACCCTCTCACCGACACCCGTATGATTCGTGCCAAGAACAACAACAACATCGAACTTAGGAAGCGCCCCAAACACATGCGCAGCCACAGGTCCCGAGTACACATAACCCGCATGCGGAGCAACAACCCCCACAATACTGGCAGAAGTCTTCACCTTAGCCCCCGACAAAAGTTTGCCTATAAGCTTATCAAGCTCATCCTTTGAAAAAGGATAAAATCCGTCAGCAACCGCCTCGCGCATACCCTATTATTAGTCACATACTTGTATTTAAAGTTATGCCAAAAATGCGCACAATTAGATACGCAAAGACCCCGCTCACCCGAAATCCACCCAAGAAACAACACCACTCGTCACAATCAAGTATCCACAGGAGCTTGCTTTGACATATCTGGTGTCTTTGCAGGCTTTCTGAATTTTTTTTCCGGGACAAAAACAATGAAAAATCCAAGCATGGCTGAAATCAAGACAGGCAAAAACGAATCCATAGTGCTCACAATGTTTTGATAGGGAAGCCGCAATACCCCAAGCATCAGACCAATAAGAAAAGACATAATGGCGGCTTCATACTTTCTCAGCGCGTAATCTAGAACTCTGGAGAAACATAAAATACCGGCAAAACCGCCGAAACAAAAAGTGAATATTTCTAAGAACTGCAGATTCTTCAGTACAAAGAGCATATGTTCATACTGGTTCAGTAAAAGCAATATGAATGCACCGGAAATACCCGGCAGTATCATGGCACATATTGCAAGAGCGCCGGAAATAAAAAGCACAGGCAGAGAATGCCCGATTTGCAGTGCGCCAGCTCCTGTGAATAAAAAAGCAAATATGAAACCGGTAATCGAAAACAAAATATTTTTGAAAGACATGAAATGTTCTTTTTTGTATAGTAAAACTGCTGATGCAACAATTAATCCGAAGAAGAAAGCATAAGTGAGCGCAGTTGCGTTTTTCAGGAGAAAATGGATTATATTGGACATAAACAACATCGCAAGACCGATGCCTGAAACTAGCGGAATAAATAATTTAAAATCTATTTTACTGATATTTTCCTTTGCTTCACCAAAGTCACCTTTCAGGAGATAAGCGACAAATTTAAAATCAATCTTACTTATCGAATGAACCAGCCTTTCATAGATGCCGGTAATCAGTGCAATTGTTCCGCCGGAAATACCCGGTATTATATCTGCTACTCCCATGAATAGTCCTTTCAAAAATATAATCAGGGATTCCTTTGATATCATATTATTACCTGCCATCTAATGTCCACACATCAAACAATGATCTCAAGCATACCGCTGACCAACTGCGCCAAATCCACCCTATCTAACCCAAGGTCCGCTCAAAAGCGCCGATTAAACCCGCCGCGGCGCTCTGATCTCATACCGCCCCTGCCGCGCCTGTCATCACCATCCCTGCGCACAACAGGGCTGTCAGGCATCTCAAAATCCTCAGCACTGAACTTATACTCTGCATCGCCCTTGATACCGCCCCTGATTTTCAGGTACTCGCGCGCAAGAATCCAATACACGAGCGCAACAGACTTCTTCCCCTTGTTATTCAAAGGCACAATCAGATCCACATACTGTGGGTTGTTATAAGTATCGCACAACCCTATGACCGGTACATTAGCATTAAACGCTTCCATAACCGCCTGCCTGTCAGCAAACGGGTCAGTAACAACAACAACTTTCGGCTCAAGATAGCCCGCGTAATTAGGATTCGTAAGCATACCCGGCATAAACCTGCCCCACTTGGCACACGCCCCTGTAGCTTCCGCAAACTTCACAACCGGCTTATGCCCATTCTTCTTCCTCGAAACCACAAGGATGTCCTCCGGCTCACACTTGGCAAGCATCTGTGCCGCAAGCCTGATCCGCTCATCAATCTTCTGAATATCAAACACAGCAAGCTTATCCGGCCTGACCTTATAGATATAAGGAGCCATCACCTTAAGCCTCTGTATCATACCGATATGGATACCGGTAGATAAATAAACATTCAACGGAACCAACAATTCTCTCTGTGCCATACAAATCACCTAAATTCATTTTCTCAAACGGTCACAAGCTCCATCATCCTTACCCTGCTCATGCGCGATGCGCCATGCAAAAAAGAATACAGTGCTAACCAACCTTTCAGTTGATGTGTCAGCAACAAGCTTTTCCTGTACTGTCTATTGCTGCACTCACTGATACAATAGACACATCAAGTTTATAAACTTTTGTATAAAGCTGTTTGTTCGGGTGCGGTTGCATAAGTCCGAGTCAAATCGGCTATTGATGTCGTTTTAGCTGCATGTATCCTTCTTGAAAACAATAGCAAGAGCGCGGATTCACAATAGTTATGCAACAGCACTTTTGCACACTTGTAGTACGCAAACTTTAAATAGTTTTATTTCTAATGAGTAGTGGTGATTATATGGGTTTATTTGACATATTAATGGGCAGATCTAAAACAGAGAAATTTCCCAATGGCGAAAAAGACCTTGATTTTTACGCCGATAATATTGTAAGAAGCAGTACAGACGGTGTAAGGAGTTCCTATAATATAAAGATATCTGCTTATGAGACGCTTAAAACCCAGTATGAGGACGAATTGGGAATATCGCCAAGCGAAGACATCGACAAAAGATTCTATGCAAACCTGATATCAAAAATAAGCATTGATGGAGCTTCTTCTTCTTTAAATGAACTATTTATGGGCGATGAAGATGAGAAGTCTGTATTATGGGAACACATTCCAAAGAATTTTTCATTGAAAAATCGTACCATCTACAAAGACGTACCTTTTGACAGAGCGATACAGGCGCTCTTATTTGCAAACTTTGAAGACAAGTGCGTTTACGAGAGTATAATCCCTGAGGAAGAGAGGCTGTTTGAACTTCCCAAAAATGAGCTGGATATAATAGACTACTATTTCAATGAAGTCGCTCACGTAGAACTAGGGAATGAGTATGACAAATTAAATGAAAGACTAAATAAAAGACTAAGAGAGCAGGCAGAATACCGTACAGGACATATAATACCGAGTGTGATAAAAAAAGCAGAAATTGAAGAGATACCTGAAATCGGACAGTTCCTACTAGAGCGCGGCATGGACAAATATACAACTGTAAAGTATTTGTCAAATTTACTTGTTAGAGATGGGAGAATCACCTCAAAGGTATTACTTAAAAATACATTCGATTATATCATTAGAAATAATGAATCAGATACTACTATCACAAAGCTACAAATCGGCAAGAGTGGATCTGAAACTGTAGCTGCCCCGCTTTTGGATTCTATTTTTTTCGAATATCTTGAGGAAAGAGGGATCAATAAAGGAGAGCTAGATGA
>DAOVYR010000095.1 GCA_030635525.1 Candidatus Nanohalarchaeota archaeon
ATATATCTGCATTGATAATCACAAGCTCCATAGAATGATAAACCGCCTTATCTGTAGAAACATTCAAAGAAACCCTACTAACCTTATCCGCCATCACACTCTCATTCTGTTCTGCAACACATCCGCAAACAACCATAACGGCAACCATCCAAAAAATACAAAAAAGAATTTTATTCATTTCTCCACACCACTACAAAAACAGTTACTCAAACTTAATATAGTTAAAGTCGTTACTAAATGGACAAATTTAACCAAAAACCAAGAGACGTTAACTATGTGGCAAAGACATGTAGTCTAAAAAGTTATGTCTTTGACTACATATTTTATGTGCTCAGAAGCAGACAGCAATAGCGCAGCCTGCCCCAAAAAAGATTCTATCGGCAAGGTACACACAACATATTTAAAAACTGTGAGGAGAACATACTTTTATGCTCACTGAGGAAGAACTGATAAAAACCATATCAGACAAAACAAAAACCCCTGTAGATGACGTAATCCTAAGAGTCAACGAAAAAGAGATAGAGTTATCCGGTATGGTTTCAAGAATGGGTGCAACCTACGTTGTCGGCAAAGAATTAGGCGTCAACCTCGCAAAACCCGTCAACAAAGACCTGAAGATTAACAGCATAGTCCCCAGTATGCAAAAAGTCAACTTCCTTGGAAAAATAGTAGACATTTCACCAGTCAAAGAGTTTGATACCTCTGACGGCAAAGGAAAAGTATTGAACATAATACTTGGAGATGAAACAGGAACCATCAGGCTCTCATTATGGAACGAGAAAACAGAAGTATCCGAAAGAATAAATTCCGGCGACATCCTTGAAGTGATTGGTGGATATACCAAACGCGATTACAGGGGCTCAACAGAAGTCCGCCTAAGCAATTACGGTAACCTGAGAATCGTAGAAGATGTAGAGATAGAAGTCAAAGAATCGAACATAGAATACAGTAAAAATGGCGGCTACAAAGACATGTTGCTTGATTCCGTCACTGAAGACGAATTTGTCCGCCTGAAAGCATACATCGTCCGTATCTTCGAAAGAAAGATGGTCCAAAACATCTGTCCTGTATGCAAATCCCGGCTCACAAATACCACTTGTGAAAAGCACGGGACAGTGAACCCTGAAAAATTTCTGGTCCTGTCAGGAATAATCGACGACGGATACGGAAACATAAACGCCGTGTTTTTCAGGGACCACGCAGAATCAGTCCTGAAAATGACTGCAGAACAGGCAGAAAAAGAAATAGAGACCAAAGGCGAAAAACACTTCTTTGATTCTCTTGACATCCTTGGAGACTATCTCCGCATCAAAGGCGTAGTCAGGAAGAACAAAGTAACAGACAGTCTTGAACTAATTTGCCACGATGTAAAACCAATCAACACTCTCTCAGAGATAAACTCAATATTAAACAAGCTGAAATCAAAGCAGGATATATCAGGGCAATCACGCACTGCAATAAAGGCATAACATAAATGATCAAACAATCAAAACACAGGAGATGACTGACATGACAGGGAAAGAAAAAGAGAAGGAAGAAGAAATGACAATTCCACAAATAGAAGAAATAGAAGAGGAGAAAGAGGCAGAAATGGTGGCAGAACCAGAACCCAATCCCGTAGAAGGGTCAGAACAGGATATTGAAGACCTGCCCGGCATCGGCCCAAAGACCGCAGAAAAGCTAAAAGAAGCAGGCTATGGTGCCCTTATGAACATAGCAACAGCAAGCGCATCAGAAATCGCCGCAGTCGCAGACGTAGGCGAAGGCACAGCATCAAAAGCAATCATGGCAGCAAGAGGCGCTCTTCGCATGGGCTACGAGACAGGCCTGCAGGCCCTGGAAAACCGGAAAAAGATCCTGAAATTAACAACCGGCAGCACAGAATTAGACAAACTCCTCGGCGGCGGCCTTGAGACATGCTCAATAACAGAATGCTACGGCGCATTCGGAAGCGCAAAAACGCAAATAGCACACCAGCTTGCAGTCAACGCACAACTCCCCATAGATGAAGGCGGCCTGAACGGCGCTGTACTCTACATAGATACAGAGCATACATTCCGCCCCGAAAGAATAATGGAGATGTGCAATGCAAAAGGACTTGACCATAAAAAAATCCTTGCAAACATACATGTTGGCCGCGCATACAATTCAGACCACCAGATACTCCTTGCAGACAAGGCAAAAGACATAATGAAAGAAAAAAACATCAAGCTGGTAATAGTAGACTCGCTGATGTCCCACTTTCGCGCAGATTATGTAGGTAGGGGATCACTGGCCGGCCGTCAACAGAAACTGAACCAGCATCTGCACGTTCTCCAGAAACTCGCAGACACATACAATGCGCTCATATATCTGACAAACCAGGTCATGTCAAAACCCGACATGCTCTTCGGCGACCCCACAGCTGCCGTAGGCGGACACGTCCTCCACCATGCAGCCACTTTCAGGATATACCTGAGAAAAAGCAAAGGCGACACACGAATCTGCAAACTCGTAGACTCCCCCAACCTCCCCGACGGAGAGACAGTAATCCGCATAACCCCCGATGGCGTCATAGACCGGTAAACTGCGTGGATGGGGGGGGCGCCCCCCCCATAAAAAACACA
This sequence comes from Candidatus Nanohalarchaeota archaeon, assembly GCA_030635525.1. GTDB lineage: Archaea > EX4484-52 > EX4484-52 > EX4484-52 > B79-G9 > B79-G9. The sequence continues at coordinate 2,607 of DAOVYR010000095.1, forward strand.
AAACCTCAACAAAAACCATTTTGCTTGATGTCTCCTTTAGATAGTCCTGAAACATAGAGAAAATCAGTTGGTTACAATTTGTAACCAACTCAAATTGCCTTCAACAGACACTATACTGGCCGTGATAATCGCAATTTTCGTATAGACTACAAGACAAAAACAAAAATTACAGACAACCGGTCCCAACAGCCGGCATCCATAATCAAAAAACCCTAAAATATATCCTTCTCAGAAACAATAATAAAATCCCCGACAGACTTCACCGCAGAAAACGGGATCAATATCCGCCCATTATCATCCTGCTGAAGCTGTAGCTCGGAAGTCGCCTTGGTAGGCTCAACCAGTAAAATATTCATAAGCTCGCCGGTATCTGCAATAAAACTAACATCTCCTGCTTTTCCGAACTTCCTGCCCGTCTCATCACTAACAATGACCTTGCCAATAAACTCTTTTCCTCTGATTTTCATATCCTGAATCACAATTATCACCTGCATAATGCCTAAACAACATTCATCTACTAATTATATACACCCAAAAACTTAATAAACTTATAGTTGCCCACGTAACCCTCACAAAAAAAAGACAATCACCGTCGTAATAATCCCTCCGCACAAAGTCGCGCTAAAATTCACAGACCCGTTCGTCATAACGCCTCTGTTCTCAAACGCCATCCCCAGGACACTATCAACAACAGACCCAAACACACCTCCCACGACCACAGCAAAAAACAACACATACGCAGAAACATCGCTCATCGCAAAACTGCTATAAAACACCAAAGAAAGCGAAGCAATAATCATGCTCCCGCCAACCGATGCAACCGTACCTAACTTAGTCACGCCCCCGTTCAGTCCCGGCTCAACCTTTTTGCGCGGGTTGACTATCAGCACCGGCGCCTCCTTCGACAATTTGCCGATCTCTGACGCAAGCGTATCAGAAAGCGCCGCAGAAATGCTTCCAAGATAAAAATAAGGCATTCCCAGAACCGCACTCATAAACGGCACAATCCCATTTGACAAGACATTATCCGCACCTCTGTGTTCATGCTTCTTCCCATTCTTCCCGCGCCCGCATCTGGTCGCATACAGTGAAGTCACAAGAAACGTAAAAAGAACAAGAATCCACTCAACCCCGCAAAGGCGCCATATCACAATCCCGTAGACACAGGAAAGAGCAACCGCCGCAAAATCAAACGACTTTGTCCACAAAAGAACAACCGCAAAAAGACCTATAACAAAAAACTCAATCATATTACCACATCATGCATCAATCAGCACACTCTTAAGTTTCACAGAAACATCATATTTATATGAGCGCCCCCGTCTCTGGCGCGAAACAAGATCCGCAGACTCAAGCCTTTTCAGGATATTGTTGACTGCCCGGAGTGCATGGACCTTTGACTTGTAATCAGAAATATCCATCCTCTCGACAAGCTCACCCGGGGTCACCCCGTTAGACTTCGAAATTATCTCGACAATCTCTGCCTGTTTATCAGTAAGCGACGACAATATCTCCTTCGCATCTATAATCGTGTCAATTTCCTCCTTATCCTTAAAATATGACAAATCAATTATCTCTGAATTGCGCTCAATTGCCTGGTGGACAAGATGATTGCAAAGCTTAATTACCTCTCGTGGAAACCCTCCTGTCCTCTTATATATCTCATTAATAGTATCATACGTAAAAGGATCAAGATTATGCCCTCCCGCACTCTCAATCCTCTTTCTTACAAGCTCAATCGTCTCATCCTTGTTCAGTGTCCCAAGTTCAATCTCAAGAGTGATCCTCTGCTTCAGCGTCTCAAGTTTCGAAAGATGAGTTTCCTTGAAAACAGGAAGTCCTGCAAGCACCAGGGTAGCGCCCGCGATCTGGTCTGTAATAGCCCGCAACCATTCAAGAACATGGACATCTGTCTCATGCGCCTCATCAACCAGAAACAAAAGCGGCTTCCCCTTATGTTTGCGGTTTATTTCCTCTGCCAGATTATATACTGTTGTTCTGTCGCGCCTGAAAATGCGCTCAAGCACACCGGGCCTAAGGATGGTCGCCCTGAATATATCCACAAACTCATCCTGTACCCTCGGCGGTTTTGGCAGGTACAAAGGAGAATACTTATTCGAAAGATATTTCAGCAAAGTAGTCTTCCCTGAGCCCGTAGGTCCTGTAATCAGCACATACTTCTGCGACTCATCAATATTTTTTACAAGCCTTCCGACTTCATCTTTATGCCCGACCATCAATCCCGGCCGTATATCCAGAATAAATGGATTCTTGGTCCATCCTATTTTCAAATACCAGGGATTAACTTCATGCGCGTTCATGAACTCACGTGTAAAAACATTTAAACAACACTGTATCAATATGTACTTCACATGAAAGTATAAATACCTTTTGATTAGGAGTTGACTATAGATGCGCTGCTTTATCGCCATTGACATTCCAAAAAACATAAAAAAAGAGATACATTCCATACAAAAATCATTCGAAAAATACAAAAACATAACCCTCGTAAACACAAAACTCCTTCACTGCACTCTCCTTTTCCTCGGCGAAATAGACAAGACTCAACTAGAGAAAACCAAAAGCATCCTG
>DAOVYR010000127.1 GCA_030635525.1 Candidatus Nanohalarchaeota archaeon
ATACAACTTATCCCAATAAATTCACTAAGGTGATAACTATGACAGAAGCATATTGCGTAAAATGTAAAGAAAAAAGAGAAATGAAAGACCCCGAAGAAGTAACAATGAAAAACGGCAGAAAAGCAAAAAAAGGAACATGCCCTTCTTGCGGAACAAAAATGTTCAGAATCGGCGGATAAATCCTTTGAACCCACAACCAACTTTTTCTTTTTTTTCATATTTTCATTAACAGCCCAACACAGGTGTGCCTTGAACAGAACAAACCAGTGACCTAAACCGAATAACAGAACAATGCATGTGTGTGCTTGAACGAAGTGAAACGCACCTAATCGCCAGCCTTTTACAAGGCTGTTTATGGTCGCTCTGATCGCCAGCCTTTCTGAAGGCTGTGACTCAATCATTTATAAGGTTGCAGTATACTCTCTCCACCGGACATCCCCGCTGGCCTTAACAAGCCTCAGTGCAACAAGCTTATCCATATAATTCCTGTAACTCCTCTCAGACACCTTACCCTCCACCTCCTTAGAAAAAGCACTCCACACCTCAGCAGACTTCACACTCCCCGCATCCTCGACAATTGAAAAAAGCATCTTCTGGTACTTCCCAAGCCCATCAACAATTTGACGCATCTTAACAGAAACCGCATCCTTATGCGCCCTAATCACATGCTCCTTCCCAATCACAGAACCCCCCGCATCCTCCGAGAAAAGCGCAGCCTTCCTAAGAATCTCAAGCCCTACCCTCGCATCTCCGCCCGCCTGCACCGCCGCAATCCTAAGCACAGTCTCACTTATCGCCCCCGGTGCAAACGCAAGATTCGCCCTGTCAAAAAGAATATCATACATCTCATCAGCAGAATACTCCTTAAACTCCAGCCACTCCAAAGAAAGCGAACTCTTGATCCTCACATCAACATTAGCAAGCGCATGCTCATCATTCGATATGCACACAACCCCGCACCCGCTCCGGCAAAGATCATAAAGCACATCATAACTCTCAAGCCTGTCAACCTCATCCAAAGCAACAATCAGCTTCTTGCCACTCTTCTTGAGACTCCCCTCAATATCCTCAAGCAGCTCCTTAGTCTGCCTGCGCGGGTTAGAAAAAATCCTAAGATCACTCACAACCTTCGAAAGAACAGCATGAGTAGACCCGCACTTCCAGCAATTGACATAGCACGTCCGCACATTATCAGTATGACTAGAAAGCTCATCAAACATCCAAAGAACCAAAGAAGTCTTACCCACACCCGTAGGCCCGAACAAAAACACATTCCTCGGCATCCTCCCGACAACCACCGGCTTCATGCACGATGCAAGATAATCCCTCTGCCCCTCCCTGTGAAAAAGCCGTGTAGGTGCAAACACCTCCGTAAGCGGCTCCTCATTCCTAATAACAGAAGATTCAACATCAAACAAATCAGACATAACCTTATAATTAAGAGCATAAATTAATATAACTTAATCTCACTCAAAACTCAAAAGCTCCTTAAGAAGAGTCATTGAAGAGAGCAAGGCAACACAACTAAGAATTATCGTATACACCACAACATTACTGCTCATATCACAGACTTCACTAATCTCAGAACTAAACTGATACAAAAGAACAACTGACGGTACAAGAACAATTACAGCCACAAAAACATTAAAACTAAACAACGACCCCTTCATACACCACATTATAGTCAAACCACTATATATAATTTTAGAATAGCGAGGGATGGATTTGAACCATCGACCTTTGGGTAACACAGACGACACGCAAAATTAATGCCATCATATGAGCCCAACGAGCACTCCAGGCTGCTCCACCTCGCTTTAAAAAAGAGATATAATCCCTAACACTACAAACATTTATATATCTTACCCTGCCCAAAAAAGAACCTATGAACAGTCTTGGAATAGACGAGGCAGGCCGCGGCCCGGTAATAGGTCCATTAGTAGTCGCAGGCGTCCACCTGAAAAAAGAACACGAACCACAATTAAAAGACCTCGGCATAACAGACTCAAAACTCCTAAGCCCAAAAAAACGCGAAAACCTCGAAAAAGAGATCAAAAAAATAGCCATTAATGTGAGAGTTATAATCATCAGCGCAAAACAAATCGACAATGACATGAAAAACATGTCCCTAAACCACATAGAAATGAACGCCATGGCAAAAATAATAAATCAGACACCAGACGCAAAAAAAACAATAATCGACCTCCCATCAAACAGCAAAACATTCACACAGGAACTGGAAGCAAAAACAACCACAAAAACAAAAATAACCGCAGAATTCAAAGCAGACCTGAACCACACATCAGTAAGCGCAGCATCCATAATCGCAAAAACAGAGCGCGACAGGCAGATAAGACTCATAGAAAAAAAACACAACATAAAGCTAGGCTCAGGCTACCCCTCAGACCCAAAGACAAAAACCTTCCTAAAAGAATACATACCGTCACATGACACACTTCCCGATTACATAAGACAAAGCTGGCAGACCACAAAAGACCTCATAAAACAAAAGACCCAAAAAGCCCTTGGAGACTTCTAGCCCAACAAATATAAACCACAGAACCCAAAAAAAAGACCATGAAATACTACTCATTAAAACTTCTCGCAATCAACATAGTAATCTTCATCCTCGAACTAATGTCCCCCTACATAATCCCACTCTTCGCCCTGAACCCATCCACCATCCTCCAAACCCCCTGGACACTAGTCACCGCAATGTTCCTTCATTCAACAAGCACAACCCTCCCTGACGGCGCAACAGTCCTCAACCTCAACCACCTTCTCCAGAACATGGTCGCACTCGGCCTCTTCGGAATACTACTCGAAAAAATAATAGACTCAAAAAAATTCCTCACACTCTACATCACAGCCGGCGTACTCGGAAATATCGCAGGATTGATATTCTACCCAAACTCAATATCACTCGGCGCATCCGGCGCCATCATGGGCATACTCGGCGCAATCACAGTCCTGCGCCCGAAAATGATCGTATACTTCGGCGCCCCTATCCCACTCATACTCCTATCCGGCATGTGGATACTCATAGACCTCGTAGGCTTCTTCGCACCCGCAGACAACACTGGCCACGCCGCCCATCTCGCCGGCTTCGCAAGCGGCATAGCATACGGCCTGATCAACAGGAACCACTACTCAGAAGACAAAGAAATCAAAGAAAAAATAGACGACGAACTCTCAGACGAAGAACTCGACGCATGGGAAGAAAAATACATGAAATAATCCCAAAAAGAACAGGCAAATATATATACTAAAAAAATCCACTAATAGTCATAAACCATCATGGGTGATTTTTATGAAAAAAATAATACTGATTAGCTTTATAGTATGCCTTATATTGAGCACAGCACCGGCAACAGCAACCGTCCCGCAGCTCATATCCATACAAGGCAAACTGACAGACGCATCAGACACCCCAATAACAGCAAACACAGCATTCGATTTTTACATATACGACGACGAATTCGCAGGCACACAGCTATGGAGCGAAACACATACCATCACACCCGACTCAGACGGAATCTTCACCGCCCTCATGGGAACCGTAACAGCACTAGACCTGCCATTCAATGAATCCTACTGGCTGCGGGTAGATGTAGGCGGTGAAACACTATCGCCCCGCTACCCTATGACAAGCGTCCCTTACGCACTAAACACACTTGGAGGCGCAAGCAAATGCGAGATATTCAGCATAGACACATCATGTCGAGTACCAACTACCACTTGGAACGCTCTTTTCCCTAGCGCGGTAGCAGCAGGATACGAACTAAAGAATTGCTGGCCAAGGAAATTGCCTCAAGCCACCGTGAATGACCGCAACACATGGCTATATTCAACTTGCTACACTGACCCATGCATCAGCCCTAACGGTAACACCAGAAGCAATCCATCAAAAACAGACACATGGGCATCCCCAACCGGAACATTTTGCGCGGGTGTAACCCCGTTTATGAAACCATACGCCATGGACATAACCTGCTGCAACATAACCGGCGGGGGTTAAGGAAGCGAATCAACAACAGAAACATACTGAGCGCACAACAGCAACATCTGACAGCAACCTCGGCGGAATCGCGGGCGCTGGCACCACCCGTCCAACCGAGTTCGGCGCAGGATGGACCTTTGCAGACACAGACGAAGAACTAATGAAAATACTTGAAAAAAATTCCGCAATTTACAAGTTCACAAACCAGATTGACAATGCAGGAACTATGGAATCTTGGATAAACATAC
>DAOVYR010000050.1 GCA_030635525.1 Candidatus Nanohalarchaeota archaeon
CATCATGCTGCTTATTCCCCCAGTCATCCCAGAACTCATCAAACGAATGCGGATGATACCTCGCATGGATATACTCATGCTTATGCTCTGGCTTCCTCCCAATAGCACAATCAATCTTATCCTCATGCTTCAAAAAAATATTCAGAAGCGCCCTGTAAGTCTTCTTCACAGTCTCAAAATCACCGACCGCAATAAAAGCAAGACACTCATAAAAATTGTCACGCAGCCACGACTTATCATACCCTGTCCTCGACTGTTTTCTGGACGCAGCAAAAAGCCCGCTGCGATACTGTAGCCCTTTAAGGATGCGCATATGCTGATCCACAAGTTTGCGATAAGGCACCCTGCCTCCTTGCACGCGACCTGCGCTCACTGCCCTTGTCCCCTTAGCACCCAAAAAAATCACCCATCATCTCGCCTCTGCCGAATCCAGAAGTATCGCAAGTGCCACAGCCAGCCTCCTGTCAAACAATCTTTGCGGATCATCCGAGAGATCAAGGACATACTTATCACCGATTGTGAATTTCCTGATGAATTTTCCGACCCCCTTGCCGTTTACCTCGATAATAAAATCTGTTCTCAAAAGACCGCCCAATGGAAGAAATCTCCTCACCAGGGCCTTACCCATGGAATCCTCCATAGCACTCCCAATCACATTGCCCTGCATATCCAGAATCTTCCATGTCCTTCTCAGCATCGAAGAGAGCATCTCGCGCTTAAATGAGCCTACTGGCTCACCTGTCCTGGGATCCTTGACATTCATAGTAGCATCCATGTCGAACACACTCTTGTCTTCAATCGTAAGAAGTTCCTCTGTCTTTGAATCATTGCCGTACACATGTATGTTAGCATACAGTTTGAACTTCTCCCTCTCTACATAGAACAGCGGCTGCTCATTTTCATCATAGATATTGTACTTTTCCCCTATCGCAAAATGCTTCTGGCGCAACAAAAACTTATCATGCTCAAATTTTGAATTCAATGTCATCTCTACCACCTCTCACAATGTCAATTGTTTACAAACATACTGTTATTTTAATGCATCTCCTAATATAAATAAATTCATCATTTAGAAAAACACCTTACCCATCATCATAACCCCTGTAAACATATTTGATTGGATGACTACAAATTTGTAGTCACCTAACCCTTCTTCAAAAACTTCCTAAGCGCCTTATATTCATTGACTATCAACTCAATTGTAGGTCGCAAGTTCATGTTATTCTCATATTCCTGCAAAGAGCGATAGTATTCCCCCCGATTTTCAAACTCTATATTCACCGGAGGCATATCATGCTTAAGCAGAATATTATTGAGCAGTAGCCTGCCAACCCTCCCGTTGCCATCCTCGAACGGGTGGACATTCTCAAACTGGTTATGGACAACAGCAGCAAGAACTATCGGCGAATATTTATCCTTATTCTCATTGTACCACCTGACAATCTCAGAAAGAAGCACCACTACACTATCAGAAGGAGCACCTCTATGAACTACCTTCCCTGCGGAGTCAACAACTGCAACTTCAACACCCTTCGGTCTGAAACGACCTGCAAAGGACTTTGAATCCTTGAAAACAATCCTATGAAGTTTCTTAATAAGTTCAAGAGAAACATGCTCCCCAGTACCCCTTATATAATCCACTGCCTCTGCAACACCGTAAGTCTCAAAGACATCATATTCCGGCTTGCCTGAAGGCAGTTTATTCTTCTCCAGTATTCCGGCAACCTCAGATACATTAATAACCGAACCCTCAATTGCATTAGTATTATACGTAAACAACTGCGTAAACCGGACCCACTCATCCTCAGAAAGATGCAGAACACTTATATCTCCTTCAGCCTCCATCTTCCCAAGTTCCCTAAGCTCCCCTGCAGACAACACAGTGTGAAATGGATCATTTATAACCTCACGCGCCCTAATCCGCTCATCTAGAACCTTCTCACCAAACCTTCTCTTCTCAGCCAATCCCTCAGAAGAAAGATTCTCACCCAGGTAGAACCGCATCTTCCTTACCTTACCACCCTCCCTGAAAGAATGCGCAATATAATACTTCTTCCTCTTACCTTTCTTCATGACCTCTATAAACATACAATAAATTGGGTGACTACACTATTTAACCTTTTTGTAGTCACCCGGATAATTTTCCATAGTAAACTATCATATAGCGTCCGGCAACCTTTTGCATACTTGAACGAAATAGCCAAGCGACCTAAACCGAAGCCATTCAACAACACAGTTCTGCGCTTGAGCGCAACGGACAAGTAACCTTAGTAGACACCAGTTTCTGTTATTGTTTCGAAGCTAAATGGAGCAACAAAAGGCATTTGGGATGTTAATTCATTTCAATTCCTAAGTAGACAAAAGTGCGCTTTACCACCCAAAACAGGGTATTAACAGGCAAAAATGCACTTTACACCCCAAAATAGGGTATTAAGCAGACAAAAGTATGCTTTAGCACCTAAAACAGCGCATAAAGCATAAAAAAGTCTGCTTAATTGGCGTTATGTTCAATATTACTCAGGAGACCAAAAAAGAAAGGGGAGACTATAGGAACATTTTAATATAGAAAAAAAGAAAAGAATTATAATGAAATTTGAAAATTTAAAAACTGTTGGTTCGCAGAAAGACTTTGTTAAAAGAAAATCTTTAATTCCGAAGTATTTATTGAATTCTAAAAATTATGAGTTAAACAAATCTTGTGATCTCTTTTTGTTAGGATGGGATGATTTGGTTCTTATTAACAATGCAGTGGAACTTGAAAAAAAGTTAAGATCTTTACAATTTGATTACGTAGAATCTAAGAAAGAAAATTCTGGAGTTCATAAAATTTTAAAATTCACTTCATTAAAAAAACTACTTATTTGGGCTAAAGAAAGTAAATTATTGTCAAATAATGGGTATGAGAAAGGCATGAAAATAAATAAAAAAAGAGATATAATAGCCCATACACTAACAATATGTCAAACAAAATTAGTCGGTAGTGAAAAAGGAGAAGGTCTAGATTTAGTATTTCATAAGAATTTTGACCTTTTATTTGAATTAAAAGAGGGCGATTCAATTACTTTACAACCTCATTATGATAAGATTAAGAACGTAAAAGGAATAAGGATAGAAATTTCAAATTTATTTGAAAGAACTGCTTTAGCTTCAATAAAAGATTTATATGAAGTTTTAAAAGAAATTAATAAAAACAAATTTAAATTGAAATAAAATTAAGTCTCCCCTTCTACATGTTTTGTTTTTTTTGGTCTCCTTGCGTCATACTGTCGCTTCGCTCGTTCGTCTTGCAGACTCACCACATAACAGGTGTTAAGCGGTTCCGCCTTGCAGGCTCCACCCAAATTTTCCTTCGGAAAACTTCGCCAAACACCGATGTTATGCTCAATTTTTAAGAACACCTACACTACACAAAAACAACCAACCCCCGAACAAACAAAAACGAAACAAACGCCGACACAGGCAGAACAAACACCCAAGACCCCACAATCTCATAGATCACCTTCCAGTGTATAGTCCTCGCCCCCGAAATCAGCCCGACCCCGATGACAGTCCCCACAACAACATGCACAGACGACACAGGCATCCCCGCAAACGTAAAAAAAAGCACAACAAACGCAGCCGCAAACTGCGCAACAAAACACATCGCAGGATTCATCACAACAATCCTGGAAGAGATAGTCTGGATCACCCGGTACCCCCACACCGCCATCCCGATACCAATACCAACACCGCCAACCAGCTTCAGCCCAAAAATCGACCCCAAAGACACAGCAGGCACAACCCCCGAAAACACACCAACAGCAGCAGCAATATTATTCGCCCCCTGCGCAAACGCAACAAGCGCACAAGACACAACCTCAAGCCCCGCGAAAAACCCAAACGACCTCCCAACATCATGCATATTCGAAAAATGCGAAAGAAACCACCTATGCACAACATAATACCCAACAAACCCAAACACAACCCCCAACAGCGGCGAAACAAGCCAGCTCAAAGCAACCCCTAAAACCACCCCCACATTCAGAACAGACGAAGTCGCAAACCCGTACCCCACAACACATCCCACAAGCACCTGCGTCATAGACACAGGCACCCTGAAATAAGAAGCAACCGTAATAAAAAGCCCGACAAGGAAAAGCACAGAAATAGCCTCAATCATTCTCATACCATAAGAGTCAAGAATCCCCACACCGACAGTACGCGCAACACTATCTCCCAAAAACACTGCACCGCAAATCTCAAGCGCAAAAACAAGCACAACCGCCCGCCTAAGCGACAGCGCCCCAGACCCCACAGAAATCCCCATCACATTAGCAGCATTATTAGCACCGATATTCCACGCCACAAAAAACATCACAGCAACCGCAAGCACTAAAAGCAACATAACTATATATTAAACAAATCAACATATATATTATTATGAAATTCTGGATACCACCCTTCAGAGCAGGCAGCGAAGAAAAAATCCAAAAACAGCTCACAAGACTCATGGACCTCGTAATAGAATCAGCAACCTACCTCGACATCTCAGTAAAAAACTTCGCACAGAACTACGACGAGATCCGCCTCAGGGAAAGCATAGAAAAAGTAAGCGAAATAGAAACAAAAATAGACAACATGCGGCGCGAAATAGAAAAAGAAATATACTCCAAACCCGGCATGACATTCAACAAGCAGGAAAAAATAGAACTCATAGAATCCCTCGACGACATCGCAGACTACGCAGAACTCGCATCCCAGCTCATGCTCATAAAAAACATAAAAATCCCAAAAGACATCACACACGACCTCATAGAACTCTCATCATCGACAAAGCGAAGCATAGTATCCTTAAGACACGCCATAGTCCAGCTATACACAGACTTCAGGAAAGTCAAAGAATACGACCGCCTCGCAGAAGAAGAACGAAACAAGGCACGAAAACTATACATAAAGATAATGACAAAACTATTCTCATCTGACATGGACACAAAAGACATACTCATAATAAAGACACTATCCTACAAGATCTCCCGCACCGCAGACATGTCAGAAATAGCTGCAGACAAAGTCAACTTCATGGCACTCAAATACACAGGCTAATCCCGTATAATCTCAAGCATCTTCTTCTTATACCCAAACCGGCGTATAATCCCCGAATTATCAACCTCATCATTCTCATCCTGCTCATGCACAAGCTCCGACATCTCATACCCGTAAAGCGCAATTCCAAGATCCACAATCAGCTTCCTCAACTTAGGAACATCACTCTCATCCGCAACCTTCAAAAGAAGCTCATCAATCTCCCCATCACTCCCCGGCTCATAAAACTTAACAAGTCTCGACTCAATCAGGTTCAGCACATCCACAATACTCTCATACGCAGGATTCGTAAAAATACTGGCGATCTTTGAAATCCCGAAATGATACTTCGTAAGGCGCACAATCCTGAAAATATCCCCCACAACCTCAACCCTCGTAAGCACATAACTCCCGAACCCCCAGAAAAACAAAAAATAAGACACAACAATAACCCACTGCTGCGCCGTATCAAACAGGACAACTCCAACGTAAAGCAGCGCAAAAACAAGAAAAAGCGCAATAAACAAAAGAAGCAGATAATTGACAAAATCAGAATCATCCTCATACTTAAAAAAGCGATACACACTCTCAAAAGCAACCCATGACATAAAAAGATTCAAAAAAGTCACCAAAAAAAGAAACCCTGCAATCACAGGCATGCCAAAAGAAAGGAAAGCGAACGCAAAAGAGATTATACTAACAAAAAAATACAGGTAATGCACACCCAGTAAATACTCAGCCCTTACACTCACAAACTCCGTATCCATACAATATATAAGTCATCCATCATATATAAAATACAACTCAACACATCTTCTCACACACAAGAATCTCAGTAAACCCGACAACCTGCCTCTTCTTAACCGCAAACCCGGATTCCTCGACAACAAAAGAAGCATCTATCGGCTTATTCAAAAAAACCTTTGGAAAAATCCGCGACAAGAGCAGATAAAACCCTGAAAGCCATGAAAAAACACCCTTACCGCGCGTATTATTCACAAGGACAAGCAGCCCAAAAGGCGCGCACACACGCGAAAACTCCAGAAGAATCTTCTTCTGCTCTGAAAAATCAAAAATATCAAACACAAAACTACAGAACAAGACATCAAAAGAGCCGTCGCGAAAAGGCAGGCAAAAGCAATCGCCAGAAGACACATGTGCACCGCTTCGCCTCCTCGCAGAGGCAGCCATCCCGCACGAACTGTCAACACCAAAAATCAAAGCGCTCCCCGCAAGCCGCCGCAAAACAAACCCCGTACCGCAGCCAGCATCAAGGAACCGCATCCCCCTCTTCAACTCAAAAAGCTCAAGCGCCTTCTTCTTGTAATAATCATCAAACAGCCCGACAAACCAGTAATATCCGGCGAGCCAGTCATAAAAGCGCCTTCGATCCATACTACAATTTATACACACAAAACCTTAAAAGAAAACCAAAAAAACCTACGGGCAATCGGCATCAGGACAACTGGGACAGTCCGGGCACGGATCACCGGATTCAACACCGACACACGCAGAAGCAAGCTCAGTCTGGCACAGTATTCCAAGAGACGAAGTATCTATAGAGTCACCGGAACTGCCGGAAAACTTGATGACATTCATACTCACAAGAGTTATCAGAATCAGCGCAACCACTATCAAAACAACAATAGCAATAACCACCGAAATAGCCATACTCATTCCTTTTCTCTCCATAAACCCATATAGGGCACAGCAGTATATATAATTTTTTGGTCGTGTAAGAAAGTTGGTTAAAATAGGTTTTTGAATCCAAAAATTTATTTGGAGCCACCCCGCATATTATTTGTCTAAAAACCGAGGTGGTGTTTATTCCAAATATACCGGTCCTTATGGGACATAATATGGAATCTAAAGGATATATAGATTTAGTCAAAGCTGAAGAAGAGAAACTCTTGGAGCAATATTGTGGGAAGAAGAGCAAAAGAGATAACTGTGCAGACTATCGAAGATATAAAACAAGGAAAAGAACAATTGTGACAACATACGGGACTGTCACGATGAATTTTGTATACATTCAACACAAGGATACAAAAGAGTGCTTTTCTCCATTACTGGCTTGTCTTAATTTCTCTATCATATAAGATTGATGTTGACTAAAGGTGGACTCTTCATCGTTTCGCTCCTCGCCACTTTGTTGAAATCGGTTAGCTGGAACATAACAGATAATCGGCGATTATTGTTACGCTTTCACCAAAATAATTTTCTTTGAAAATTACTTGCTTATTGATATATGTTTGTTTTTGTGGAAGTGAATCGGGGTTTAGTTTTTGATTTCGGTGATTTTGCCTTTTGGCGCGACCTCTTCGAATATCTGGACATGAAATTTGTAGATTTCTGTGTCTTTGTATTGCCATGTGTCTTTGTCGTATGTGCCTGCCTTGTATGAGAGGTTTTCCAGGAATTCGGTTTTTTTTGGGAGCTGGTCCCAGACCTGCGGGAGGAAG
>DAOVYR010000194.1 GCA_030635525.1 Candidatus Nanohalarchaeota archaeon
GTCTCAACACGCAACCCCATCCCGAGCTTCTCGAAATCGCAGTCAACAACCTGCCCGAGCACATTAGGGCCATTCTCGTCCATCTTGACAATAGCAAGCGCATAAGGCGCACCCTTCTCAAACCCTGCCGGCGGCGCAGAAATCACAGTATAAGTAACAATCTCTCCATAATTGCTGAATTTCTTCTCAACGATCTTCCCGCCTCTCCTGCATTCAGGACAGACCTCCCTTGGAGGATAAAAGCCCGTCTTACACTTTTCGCAATATGTTCCAATAAGATGATACTTATTCCTGAATCGCCTCCAAAGCATAGGGACAGATGTTCTGTGCATTATCATTACCTCCTGAAAATATTAACCACGCACGTTGCGCCGCTTCCCCCAACATTATGTGTCATGCCGATCTCAGCTCCCTGAACCTGCCTCTTACCTGCATCCCCTCTTAGCTGCATAATGATCTCACTCGCCTGCTTGATGCCGGTAGCACCCACAGGATGCCCGCATGCCTTCAGCCCACCAGACGTATTAACCGGTATCTTGCCTCCAATCTGCGTATTCCCATCCTCGATAAACTTCCCGCCAACACCTTTCTTGCAGAACCCAAGATCCTCAGTTGCCATAACCTCGGCAATCGTAAAACAATCATGGACCTCGCACACATCAACATCCTTCACACCAATACCTGCCATCTTATAAGCTGTCCTCGAAGCATCCACCGCCGCCTGCAGTCCCGTCAAAGACTTCCTGTCATGCAGTGCAAGAGTGTCCGACGCCTGCCCGGAACCCGTAACATACACTGGCGTATCGCAATATTTTTTGGCAAGATCCTCCCTGCACAGGATAATCGCAGCACCGCCATCAGTGATCGGCGAACAGTCAAGCAAAGTCAGAGGATCAGCAATCATCGTAGAATTAAGAACCTTATCAACCGTGATCTCAAACGGGTATTGCGCAACATCCTTATTCATAGTCGCATTATGATGGTTCTTGACAGCAGCACAGGCCAGCTGTTCATGCGTAGTTCCGAAATCATTCATATGCTTCCTTGCCATCAGCGCATAAAGCCCTGGAAACGTCATCCCGTGAAAGCCTTCCCACTCCTCATCAGCAGCCCCCATAAGCCCTGTAGTAGCAAACTCAGTAGAAATATCAGTCATCTTCTCAGCTCCGCCCACAAGCACAACATCACTCAGTCCGGACATAATCGAAGACAACCCTTCCCTCAGCGCAAGACTCCCTGAAGCGCACGCACCCTCTACGCGCGTTGACGGGATGCTAACCCCTACCTGGTCAGCCACAAGCGCCCCGAGATGCTCCTGGCCGCTAAACCTTCCTGCACTCATATTCCCGATAAACATAGCATCAATATCCGCCGCACTGATATTAGCATCACTGATTGCCTTAACCCCTGCCTCAAGAGCAATATCCCTAAGTGACTTGGTCCACACTTCCCCGAACTTCGTCAATCCGACACCAATAACAGCAACACGCATATATACACCTTCAGCAAATTTTGTCCCTGTACCTCGCATAAGTAGGATAAGTCACATAAGACTTATTATCAATATACATCTGGGTAGTCTTTGCAAGATTCCTCTTTTCATCAACATTATCACTCACTGTAAACGCAAACGAATCAGACCCCGCGCCCGACCCGTAAGATGTCACAAGAATCTTCTCACCTGCTTTCGCAACATCAAGAACTGCAGCAAGCCCGAGCACAGCGCATCCGGAGTAAGTATTCCCTACCTTCTGCACAACAAACCCGCTCTTCATCTTCTCCATAGGCACACCGAACTTCTTTGCCATATTCAAAGGAAACTTCCCATTCGGCATATGAAAAACAACATGATCAAAATCATCGATATTAGCACCCATCTTCGAAAGCAGCCCTTCTGTTCCACTCTTGACATGCCTGAAATACGCAGGCTCGCCAGTGAACCTGCCCCCATGTGACGGGTACTTCGCAAGATTCCTCCTCCAGAAATCCGGCGTATCAGAAGAGAAAGAATAAGTTTCATCAACCTTAGCAATCATCTCACTTTTCTTGTTGCCGACAATAAACGCCGCTCCTCCTCCTGCAGCAGAATACTCAAGCGCATTCCCCGGCGCGCCTTGGGCAGTATCAGCACCGATTGCAAGCCCGTATTTAATCATCTTAGAGTCAACAAGCCCCATAACCATCTGGAAACCTGCAGTACCTGCCTTGCATGCAAACTCAAGGTCTGCAGCAGTATAATCATTAGATGCGTCGATAGCTTCCCCGACAATAGTGGAAGTCGGCTTGACAGCATACGGGTGTGACTCAGACCCGACATAGATTGCGCCAATATCCTTTGCATCAATCCTGGCCCTGCGAAGCGCATTCAGCGCAGCATGCACAGAAATCGTGGCAGTATCCTCATCATAATTCGGGACCGCCTTCTCATCAATCAGAAGGCCCTTTCGGATAGCCTCTCCATCCTTGCCCCAAACCTCAGCAATAGTCTCAACCTTGATGCGAAACCGCGGCACATACGCCCCATACCCGACAATCCCCGTATTCATCTCATTTCACCATTCACAAGCGCTCCAGGCAACATCCCGTAAGAACCAAATGCATTGAAAATCAGGACATTAACTGAAACAAGATTATATATTAGGAACAAACATTTAAATGCCTGACCTGTTCCCGCGCACAACATCAACAATTGACGATGATGTATCAGTTTAAATCGCGTAGTGAAACGAAGCGACAGTATGACGCAAAATCTATTTTGCCGACACACCAATTGACTCTAATTCAGAAATTAATAGATTAGTAAAATACCCATTTAAAAAGGCAATATAACCTCATGAATTAATCATTAGCTTGATATATCTACGAGTTCATATATGCAATGTGGAGTAAGTTTTGTCTATATATTATACAACATCATTTGGAGGTTGATAATATGAAAAAAATATTGATACTTGCCATATTAA
>DAOVYR010000160.1 GCA_030635525.1 Candidatus Nanohalarchaeota archaeon
GAGCAGCGGCCTGATTCGGTTATTATTGTCTGTTCGGTTTTGTCTGTTGGCATTGGTATCACTGTAGGGTTTTATGCTGTGAATAGAAATATAAATTGTGGGGTGTTTTGTTTTTGGTTCAGTATACCATGCGGCATACATACCAGTTGGTATATCTCAGGTTTGTCGTGTCTGGAAATCATTTCGCAAAAGAGCCAGAATGTCTGTTTTAAGGGATATGTTTGTCTGGATCATACCTGTTAATTTGAGTTTTTCGCTTCGTGCCATTTCGTGCCATTTCGTGCCAAGACATAATAAATATTATAGCCTTGCCCTTTTCTTATGATAAGTTCCGCTTCCTCTAATCTGTTCAATTCTCTTATCGCTGTTCTTTTTGAAATATTCACCAAGCTCTGCCTTTCTCAACCACAGTCATCAGTTCTTTTTCATTGTCCATACTATTAAACTGATTTTATAGTTTTTAAAAATGTTAACTTAAGCCAATAAGTTCAAAATATGGTCTGTCGAGAAGACACTTTATCCCCATACTCTTTGAAAGCGCCGTTAAAATCATCATGCTATTATGAGGTATGCGCCTACAAGCATGATTATGCATGCAATCGCTTTTCTTTTTGTTCCTTTTTCGTGGAAGAGTCTCCCGCCGGCCAATGTTGAGAATAGGGTGGAGAGGCGCTTTATGGGGACTACCAGGCTTACGAGTGTCAATGATACTGCCCATGCCTGCAGGAGGCGGTAGGTTATTGTAAGAAAGGCAATCAGGAATATGGATTTTCCTGCGTGGCGGAAACCAGAGGAGATGTCTTTAAAGCCGCCGTAGAAGAGGTTTATCAGAATGGTGAAGTTTATTGCTATGAAGAACTGGATTATGAGCAGGTAGGTGATGGGGGTGACATAGTTCAGGGCGAATTTGTCGCAGATGGAGCTTATGGCATAAAGCAGGCAGGATAAAAGGATGTATCGCGTGTGCCTTGATGAGAACATTGTCTTTACGGGCTCAAATATGCTGTGTTTTTGCCAGTTGATCTCGACTATGTATGCGCCTGCCATTATCATGAGTATCCCTGCGATCTGTGCGTGGGTGATCCGTTCGCCAAGTATAAAGTATGCAAGAGTTGCCAGGATTGCAGGGTTCAGGTTCAGGAGCGGTGAGACGAGGGAGATTTCGAGATGGCGGACTGCTTTTGCGATGAAGAGGAATGCAATTGTTGCGATGATGCTTGATGCGTACATGACAGCGAGTACGAACAAGGGGATGTTGAAGTCTGCCATGAATAGAAAAGGCAGTGTGAGCAGGAAGTTCAGTATGGCTAGTGCGCATGAAAATTGCATGGCGTGAACTTTGATGAGTGTCTTTTTTTCTGTGAGTGCAGCCAGTGTAGCAAAGATTGCGCTTCCCAGTGCTAATATGTACCATAACATAAGAGTATATTGAATGTAAAAACCTATTTAAAGTTAGCCTGTGGTTTGTGATATTATGTTTGAGATAAAATCAAGAGATGCAGGGGGGCGAATTTGCAGGTGGCGGTTCGGTAAAAAGAATAAATATACTGTGAATACACCACAGATTGCGATTGTGGTGAACCCGAATAACCAGATTGTTCCTGTGCGGGAGCTTAAGAGGAAGTTCGGGGCAGAGATTGTGATCACTAACGCGTATATTGCAAGGAAGTCCAGACATGCGGAGGATATTGAGAATAAGGGGCTTCATAAGTATTTCAAGTGGAGAGGACCGATCTACACTGACAGCGGGACATACCAGATGCATTCTAAGGGTAAGGTAGATATTTTGCCAAATGAAACGCTTGAGTTTCAGAAGATAATCGGCTCTGATATCATTACGCCGCTTGACCTTTTTACTGAGCCCAATGATTCTTTGGAGACGGCCAAAGAGAAGCTTTGCGAGACTGTTTCACGCATCAAAGAGGCGCGTGAAGTTGTGAATGAACAACTGCTTGTCGGGCCTGTGCAGGGCGGAGCGTACCTTAGCCAGCGTGCGCGCGCGGCGCGTCTGGTGTCTAAAATCAAGCCAGATGTTTATGCGATTGGAGGTATTGTGCCTTTGATGAGCCAGTATCGTTACAGGGAATTGATTGATGTTGTTATGAGTGTGAAGATGAATCTTTGTGCGGATAAGCCGGTTCATGCTTTCGGTTGCGGGCATCCTATGGTTTTCTCGCTTCTTGTTGCGTGCGGTGTTGATCTGTTTGACAGTGCGGCGTATGCACTTTATGCTAAGGATAACAGGTATATGACTGAGAGAGGGACTGAGCATTTGGGTGAACTGCGTGAACTTCCGTGTGAATGTCCGGTGTGTACTAAATATAGTCCGAAGGAGCTTGATGAGAGATTGCTTGCTGAGCATAACCTGTACCAGACGTTCAAGGAGATCAGGACTGTCAGGCACGCTATACACGAGGGTACGCTGTGGGAGCTTGTGGAGCAGAGGATCAGGGCGCATCCGCGCCTTATTGAGGCATATCGAAGGATGAGGAAGTACAATAAGTATCTTGAGACTGTTGTGCCTATAACCTGCAAAAAAGCGTATTTTGAGACTGGGACCGAGAGTAAGTACAGGCCAGATGTCTTTCGCGTGAAACAACGTGTAGGCAGAATGAATTGTGATGAAGGATTCGCCTGGTTGGGTATCAATGTGCCGCGCGGTCTTTGTGGGACTTATCCTGTCGGACAATGTGTGCTGATAGATGATGCGGGCGAATATAGAAAGTGCGCGGATTCGCGCGATACTGTGAAGACTGTGCTTGAGTACCAATACGGGCGCGGGGCAGAGAAAATCATTTCAAAGGATGTTGAGATCGTTCATTCAAAGAGTACAGGGCGCATCAGGACTGTTGTTAAAGACGGGAATCTGCTTGGCACTTTGCGGGCGCATGACGGGCTTTTTATACCGACGGCTTATGGGGCACAGGAGATTATGAAGCATACTCCGGCAGGCACATATTGTGTTAAAATAGAGGATGATGCAGTCCCGTTTGCGAAGGAAGGGAAGAGTGCTTTTTGCAAGTTTGTTGTTGATGGCGATGATAAAATCAGGCCCGGAGATGAGGTGTTTGTCACGGATGATAAAGGAGAGTTTATTTCGTGTGGAACTGCGCTTATGAACTCAAGAGAGATGAAGTCTTTTGAAGAAGGAGTTGCTGTGAAGACAAGGCATGTGAAATGTAGTGAAGGCACTAATTAATTGAGTATCATGACACTGTCGTGTCAAGCTTTTGAAGACTATTGTCTTCAAAATAGTGCCTTCCCACATACATCAAGGCAAATTTGTTTTGGGTGATGTTTGCTCATCTATTTCATGCCTTGAGTATAGGTCATTCACGTGAATCTGTGAGAAGACGGTCGCAGATGATTTCCAGGTCACCCTGGTATAACTTTACGGTGCCTTCAAGGCAAAGAGTCTTGTTGTTCTCTATGTTTTCTGGAGGTGTCGGGTTGTTGTTGTTTTTGAA
>DAOVYR010000011.1 GCA_030635525.1 Candidatus Nanohalarchaeota archaeon
TGATTCTTTGTTTTCGTTGATGATTCTTTTTCGGATGCCGTCGGGGCGTGTCACGTAGTTTGCGCCGGGGTGTACGTCGGGACCGTTTTTTATATGTGCTTTTATTTCGCTTATGTTTTGTTTTGTGACTTTGATTGGTACTGTGAGTTCTTTTGCGATTATTTCCGGGATGCCTACGTCGTTTAGGCTGATGTTGGGGTCAGGGGATACTACTGTTCTTGCGCAGTAGTTTACGCGTTTGCCTGTGAGGTTGTGACGGAATCTGCCGTCTTTGCTTTTGAGTCTTTGTGCCAAGGTCTTCAGGCTTCGGCCTGATCGATGTCTTGCCGGCGGTATGCTTGATATTTCGTTGTTGAAGTATGTGCTTACGTGATATTGCAGGAGTTCCCAGAGGTCTTCTATTATGAAGTCCGGGGCGCCTATTTCAAGGTTGTCTGCAAGGCGGTGGTTGATGCGGATTATGTCGACCAGTTTGTGTGTCAGGTCGTCTTCTGAGCGGTCGCCGCTTTCGAGTGTTATCGAGGGCCGTGCTGTTACCGGGGGAACTAGCATTAGTGTCAGGATGTACCATTCGGGTCTTCCGCCTTTTATACCGATTAGTCCTGCTGTTTCGTCTGAGATTTTTTCGAACTGCTCTCTTACTTCTACAGGGGTTAGTGAGTGCTTGTCTCTAACGAATGTGGATGGCTTGTCGAGTTTGATTTTGCCTTGTTTTTCACCGCAGTCGGGGCATGTTGTTGCGATTTTGAGTTTTTTTACGGATATGCCTTCCTGTAGTTTTGTTTTGTCTACGAGGAGGGCGCCGCATTTCTGGCATGTGTTGCTTAGGAGGAGGCGGATTTGTGGCAGGTAGAGTATGTTTATTATCGGGCGTGCGAGTTCAATGTGGCCGAAGTGACCTGTGCATTCGCCGATTCTGCCGCCGCAGGTTGAGCAGCGCATGCCGGGGTCGATTATGCCGAGCCGCGGGTCCATTACGCCACCGTCTATAGGGTATGCGTCGGCACCGTAGACTTCAGATGTGACAACGGGCATGACTGACAGTTTTCTTATTATTTCGGGGGATATCATTTTGAATCTTATTTCTTTTATTTTTGTCATTTGTTGCACCTTGTTAGTTTTCTGTGACTATCTGGGGGTATATTAGCATGCTGCGCAGTTCGTCGAGGAGTAGTTTGAATGCGTAGGACATTTCAACATTTTCTATTTTTGAGCCTTTGCAGAGCGGGCAGTATATTTTGTTTTTGATTCTGTCGTGTATCGCGGTTATCCCGCATTCTTTGCAGATCTGGATTTGTGTTTTGTCTGATGAGAATCTTTCTTTGAGGGTTACTGCTGCACCGTGAGCTATAAGGCAGTCTTTCTCCATTTCGCCGAATCTTAGCCCGCCTTCTTTTGAACGGCCTTCTGTTGGCTGTTTTGTCAGCAGTGCGACAGGACCGCGTGAGCGTGCGTGTATCTTATGGGATACCATATGGTATAGGCGCTGATAATAACCCATCCCGATGAGTATTGGGGCTTCGATGATTTCTCCGTTTATGCCGTTGTACATACGCTCTTTTCCGTCGTCGCGGAATCCGAGTTTTTTTAAATTGGTTCTTATTTCCTCTACGTTTCCTTTGAATGCTGTGCCGTCCTGTTCTTTTCCTTCAAGGCTGCCTTTTTTGCCTGCTATGATTTCCAGGAGCTGGCCAACTGTCATTCTTGACGGGATTGCGTGAGGGTTGATTATTATGTCCGGTGTTGTGCCGTCTTTGGTGAATGGCATGTTTTCTTCCGGTACAACCAGGCCGATTACACCTTTTTGGCCGTGGCGGGATGCGAATTTGTCGCCAACTTCGGGGATCTTGCGTTCTCTTACTGATACTTTTATCAGTGTGTTGCCGTCTTTTGTGCTTGTGAGTATTACTTTTTCTACGGTGCAGCTTTCTCCTTTTGATGCTGTCAGTGAGTTTTCCCTGCGGTCTTTTATGCCCATCCTTATCTCTTTCTGGATGCCGAGGAAACGCAGGGGTGATGTTTTTCCGACTAGTACGCTGCCATCTTTTACGCTTGTTTCAGGTGAGATTATTCCTTCTTCGCTGAGCATGGAGTATTCTTCTTCTGATTTGTAGCCTCGTACTTCCGGGTCGGGGATGCCTATTTCATCTTCCTGACCGCCCCAGTATCTTCTTGCTTCTGTGAGGTGTGTGCGGATGAACAGGGATCTGCCAAGGCCGCGCTCAAGTGAGCTTTTGTTTATTACTATGGAGTCTTCGATGTTGTAGCTGTAGTATGGCATTATGGCGATTATGAGATTCTGACCAGAGGGGTGGGTTGAGAGGCCGGTTGCTACTGTTGTCTGTGACTGGACTATTGGCCTTTGTGCGTGTATCAGGAGATGGGCTGTTGTGTCGTCTCTTAGCAGGTAGTTGTGGAGGTAGATGCCTGTTGACTGGACTATCATTCGTGAGCCGTAGTTCAGGCGGTCGCCGCGGTCTTTTTCAGGGTATGCTAAAAGTGATGCGGCGATGCCAAGTATAAGTATCGGGTCGATTTCGAGGTGTGTGTGCTCTTCGGTGACTGTTTCTCTGGTAGTGGCAATGTATGCGTTTTCTTCTTCTTCTGCGTCGAGAAATTCTATTATGTTCTGGTCTATTAAGTCTTTCCATGTGAGTTTGTTGTTTTTGATGTCTTTGAGCATTTCGTCTGTTAGTAGGGGTTTTCCGTTTTCAATGGCGATTACGGGGCGTCTTACGCGGCCGCCGTCAAGGTTTAGTTGTATTTCGCCTTTTTCTTTGTGGTATGCGATGTTGAGTTGTGGGGGCAATACGTTTTTTCTTCTTTTTTCTTTTAGGGTCTGGACTAGTTTTTCGGGGTTGTCGCATTTTCCAGTGTATATTCCGTCAAGATAAATTTCAGTCATGTTGTTCAGCTTTTGATTATTTTTATTTGTTTTCTTCCTCGATTTCTACTCCGAGGCTTTTCAGGGTGCTTAGGACTTTTGTTTTGTCTGATTCGCCTGAGGGTATTGTGACCTGTGCTCCCAGTGCGAGGAAATTTCTCAGGCCGATGCTTTGGCCTTCAGGGGTTCTTACTGCGCATAGGCGGCCCCATTGGGTTGCGTGGAGTTCTCTTGCTTCAAAGTGTTCCTGGGTGGAGGATAAGGGTGATACTACGCTTCTTAAGTGGCTTACGGTTCTTACGAAGTTTGAGCGTTCGAGGCGCTGACAGACGCCGGTTTTGCCGCCGACCCAGTTGCCTGTTGCCATTGCTCTCATGATCTGTTTTGTGAGGACGTCTGAGACTACTACGCTTTGAAGTTTTAGTAGTTTTCTGCCGCGTTTCATCATTTTTTGGTAGTTGTATTGGAGGCGCGCGATCAGGCCCCAGCGGCCCATGATGATTGATCTGAAGAGTATTTCGAGGAGGTCTCCTGACATTTTCAGCCTCTTGTTTGAGTAGTGGTCTATGTCGTCTTCTTTGATTTTTCCTTTGTGGAGCAGGATTAGTTTGCGCATGACCAGGCCGAGGAATTTTGCTTTTTTTATTGAGTCTTTTGGGTCTTTTCCGAGGTGTGCCAGCAGGTAGTTGTTCAGGAGCTGGGTGGCGCGTTCTTCTCGTTGCTCTTTCATGCGCACTTTCATTTTTTTCCCTATGTAGTCGAGGGCTTCTTCCCTGTTTGCAATTTGTGTGTCGTAGATGTTGATGTATACGTCTTCTATGTCTTCTTCTTCTGTGCCGATTGCCTCTATGACTTCTTTGTCTGTTTCGAGGCCGAGGGCTTTCATTAGTACGATTATGGGTATTGGTGTTTTTACGAGGTTTGCGAATTTTGCTGTTATGATGCCTTCCGGGCATCGCTCGAATACGTGGCGCTGGATATAGCCGCTTTTTTCGCAGTTTATTCTTGCTGTAATCTCTTCTGCTTTTTTCTGGAGTATTAGTTTGTTTGGTGCTATTTCTTCTGATAATACGATTACTCTTTCTGTGCCGTTTACTATGAAGTAGCCGCCGAGATCGTCGGGGTCTTCACCTGCGTTTATTAGTTCGGATTTTGTCATCTTTGAGAGCGGGCAGAGGCAGGATTTTACCATGATTGGCAGTTCACCGATTTCTACTGTTTCTGTGTCGTGTTCTCTTTCTTCGAATACGGGTGTCATTTCTACGAATATCGGGGTTGAGTATGTGAGGTTTCTCAGGCGTGTCTCGGAGGGATGTATTGCTCTTACGGAGCCGTCTGCTTCGTTTATTTGCGCTCTTTCGATGGAGACTTTCCCGAGCTTGATTATGAGTTCTTCGCCGGTGGGGAGTTCAATTGTTATTTTGCTTATCTCGTCTACTGTTTTCTGGAGGCGTCTTTCGATGAAGTCGTTGTATGAATCGATTTGGTGGGCTATGAATCCTTTGTTTTTCGAGTATTCTTCAAGGTAGCTTTTTGCGATGTCCATGGTTAACACGTTTTATTCCGGGGTTACAATCCGGTAGTATTTTGTTTTTCCTGCGGTGGGGCTGTCTCTGGTTATTTCGATGATGTCGCCTGTTTTTGCGCCTATTATTTCGATGGTGGGGTCTGTGTCGTGTATTTTTGGGAGTTGGCTGGCTGTTATGTCGAGTTCTTTTAGAATTTTTTGTGATTCGTTTTTCATGAGGATTTTGTGTCCAGGAACCAGTTCGTGTGTAAATATTTCTTTTTCGCTCATGTTGTTTTTCACCAAAGGTTTTGTGGTGGGCCCGACGGGATTTTCACGGACGTTTTATGTTCGTTTTGAACCCGCGACACCCGGGTATCTTCTACAGATTCCGGTGCATTAACCGTCTGGTTAAAAGCTTCACCCTCGTCGATTAAGAGCCCGGTGCTCTAGCCAGACTGAGCTACGGGCCCACTCTGTGTGTATTATGTGTTTGGAATTGGAAGTACTCTATTTAAGTGATAATATTATAAATGTATCTGTGGATGAGAGGTTTGTTTTTGGGGTTGTTAGAATTTTTGGTGTTGGTGTGTACATAGTTATTACTCTGGTGGGTTATATGATGCCGGTTTCCCACCGGCTGATGGATGAATAGAGAATATTGGTGAATTCCCCTGTGAAGTTCATAAATAATTCTATTTTTGTTATGTTTTACGAATATAGTTTTTAGTGTGGTTAAGTTTATAAATGTTTTGATTGATGGGGGGTGGTTTGGGATTTTGATTGCCGTTCAGATCTTTTTTGCGTAGATTACTTTGCCTGTATAGTGTGTGCCTTCGTCGAGGGCCATGATTTCGTATCTTGGGCAGTCAAACATTTTCTGTATATTGTGAAAGGAATCTTCTCCGGTGATGTTTGCTATTGGTGTGTGCTCCGGGAATAGATTGTCGTTGTGACCTTTTGGACCGTAGATTTTGTCGTATGTTAGCATCATTGTTTCGATGTCTGTGCAGTTGAATTTTGTGTTGGGGTTGTATTCTATTGCGCCCGAATATGTCATCATTTATCACCCTGAGGTTGTCTGTTTTTTGTGTTGTTGCTGATGTGTGTTTCGTGCATAGTATTAAATTTGTTTTGGTATAGGAAAGAATGAGGGTTATGGTCTGAAGTGTGGTTGGTCGTGCGCATTTTGTGTGCTGTTATACTGCTTTTGAGATTATTTTTATGTCTTTTGCGAATGAGTTTGGTTCGTGGGTTTCTTCTTCTTTTTCTTTGTCTTCTTCGCGGTTGCGCGGAGAGTTTTTGTGTTTTCCGAGCTTTTTGTAGATTATTTCGCTGATTGAGGTGAATTTGTTTTTGTCTATCAGGAATATTAGTATCGAGGTTATGAGGATGCTTGAGAATATGCCTCCGATTACGATATTTGTGAATGCGGCGTTTGCCTGTATCACTGCGAGCATGACTGTGGGGGTGAGGCCTTTGGCGCACATGGCTTCGAGGAAGTGCTCGTCTTTTTCTTCAAGGTCGTGGTTTATTAGTCTTCTTACTACGAGAGCTCTTAGTGTGTATGCAGTGAGGAAAAATACGAGGCCGTACAGTAGGTATATCCACTGGCTGAAGTCTACGAGGATGCCGAGGTATACGAAGAGGAATGTGCGGATGAGGAAGCTTATGTCTTTGAAGAAGTGTTTTGTTTCGAGTTCGATGAGGCCTACGTCTTCTTTTTGTTCCTTGTAGAGGAGCTTGCTCCAGAGGCCGGCGTTGCCGAGCATTATGGAGAAGAAGAATACTGTTATGACGCCGTTTGCTTCGACGTATTCTGCGAAGGCGTAGAGTGTGACGAGGACTGCCATTGTGGCGACTGGTGCGCTTGAGTAGTCGCCTATGTGCTTTAGTGCGAATGCCCATATTATGGCGACGATGATGCCTATGCCGAAGCTCAGGAACAGGTAGCTTGTGAGGCTCTGGGTTATCTCGTTCATGGCCATTGTGGAGAAGTTGAGTATGGAGAGGATGCCGACGATGACGAGGATGTCGATTATTGCGCTTTCACTTTGAATTTGTGCTTCTGCCTTGGGGCTGAGTTTGATTGTCTCTAAGATGCTGTTTATTATTGTGCCGTCGAGTACGCAGAATAGTGCGCCGAGGGAGAGTGCGAGGAGCCATCTGAAGCCGAGCAGGTAGTGTGATATTGTTCCGAGGAGGATGGTTATTAGTATGAAGTTGAAGAGTGATGAGAAGAACGAGTATTTCATTGTGGAGAAGAGGGCTCTTAGTTTTATGGGTAGTGCGCCGTAGAATACTACGTATATAAGGCTGAAGGTTATGAGGAATGTTATTTGTGATGTGTTTTCTTTGATGCCTTCTGCGAGGCCGAGGTGCGAGAATGTGGCTCCTGCTGCTATCAGTACGAGTACGTCAGGGATTTTGGTTTTTCTGAAGTTGTACTGGGCGAGGATGCCTAGTATTATTGTTATGCCTATCATGAAGAGGCTTGTTGTTGTGTCCATTTTGTTTCACTTTTGTGTTTGTTTTGGTATGTTTGTTATAACTATTATCTAGAATATGGCTGAAGGGGTTATTAAAGTTTTTTGTTAATTGGATGGTGGTGGCTGGTGTCTGGAGAAGTAGGTGATTATGGGAAAGCCCGGGGCGAGATTTGAACACGCGATCTCTGCCTTACCAAGGCAACGCTCTACCAGCTGAGCCACCCGGGCTTTTTGAATATGTTTGTATGATATAATGTTTGTAATGTTTGAGGTGTTATTTTTTTAAGTTTAATGAGGAACTTGAGTTCAGTCTTTGTATCTTTGGCTTTTAGGGCAGGGCTGCAACAACGAATGAGATCATGATGATTATCATGCTGATTTTTATGAATCTTTGGGATTCCATTGCGTATTTTGTGTTTATTAGGATTCTTAAGCCTGCGTATGTGAGGATTATGTCTGCTATGCTTATCATGTAGAGGTAGTTTTGGCCTAGTGTGGCGGCGGGTATTATGCTTAAGAATATTGTTGCGATGATCAGTGATGCTGATATTATTGCTGCTGTCTTGTCGCCGTAGTATGTTGCCAGTGTGATTCTTTTGTATTTTATGCCGTTTTGCCCGTCTATGCTGTGCATTATTTTTCTTGCGGCGCTTGTGAGTGCTATCAGGAGTGCGAGTATTACTGTTAGTTTTATTATTGCTGTGTTTTGCGGGTTTGTGGAGAAGCTGCCGAAGAGGATTATAGAGCCGTTGAAATATCCCCGGTATATGGCGCACATGGGTGATTTTTCTTTGTAGTGGCTGTAGATTGTTATGATTATTGTGTTGATTATCAGGATGAATGTGCAGATGGGGGTTAAGAAATAATGGGATAGTGCGAGGCTTATTGAGAACAGGAGTGTTGCGAGTGCTATTGCTGATTCTTCTGTTATCTGGTCCTGGGCCAGTGGCCGTTTTAATTTCCTTGTTTTGTCTTCTTTTATGTCGAAGTAGTCGTTTATTATTGTGAGGGATGTGAGTGAGACCAAGGCTGTGATGATTGTGATTGATGTATGTGTTATTTCTGGCAGGTCACCTGTTGCGATTATCCGGGTTGCAATTATAAGTGCCAGAACTTTTATCATCGGGTGAATCCTTGCGAAACCAGTGACTCTTTTCATGTGGTCGCCTGTGAGGTGTGATTATTTCGCGCCTGCTTTCATTTGTTTGCTTTTTTGTCTTAGACTTTTTGAGCCGCATTTCCTGCATTTGGTTTTTTCGGGTTTGTTTGTTCTTATTTTTGCGTTGCATTTCATGCATATTTTTACGTTTGAGAACATTCTTTTCATTGCTGCTGAATCTTTTGCTTTTGCCATTTTTTTCACCTGAATTATTCTTATGAAGTGTTATTTATCTCTGGTTACTTTTAAATAGATTGTGTTGATGTTTTTTTTGGGATTATGTATTTTTCCCAGTTGATTTTGCCTGGAAGGTGCTGTTTTTTTGTCTGCCTGCTTTTTGTGATGTTTATTATTGTGGTCGCTGTGTGTTGTTGTGTGCTTTTTGTTGTGTCTATCTCGAATACATTTTTGTTGTTTGCTACTGCCTCTTGCAGGATTATGTCTAATGCTTCTGAGTCTATGTTTTCTTCTATCTTTTTTTTGGGCCAGTGCCTTTTTTTGAGGCGGGCTCTTAGTGTGTCGGGGTTGGTGCGCAGTATTATTGTGATGTCGCTTTTGCAGTAGTGGGCCAGGTGGCCTTCTATTATTGTGTTGTCCTGTATGTTTTTTGATTCTTTTTTTAGTTTTTTTTCGTCTATTATCTGTGTTTTGCGGTATATATCTTTTCCGGTTATCAGGTTTTTGTCTTTTGCGTAGTTGTTTATGTTGATTAGCTTGTAGTTGAGTTTTTTTGCAAGTGTTTTTGAGGTTTGTGTCTTTCCGGTTCCGGGGGTTCCGCTTATGGTTATTTTCATGTGGATCATCTTGGCTGGTTTGGTGATTATATTTTTTTGAATCTCATTATTGAAATGATAAGTCCAAGTCCAAGTATTGCGCTTATTATAAATCCTAATATTCCGATGGTCGGGAATCCGAATAGTAGGTGTCCTCTGTCTGTTTGCATGATTAGTGATGAGCCAATGATTAGTGAGGATATTATCATTGCAAATGATAGTCTGTTTCCTATCCATTTAAGGTTGTTTGAGAATGTGTCGAGGTTTTTGTGTTCGAATTCTATGTTGATTTTGCCTCTTGCCATCCTGTTTATAATTTCTTTCATGCTTTTCGGAAGCGTTTTTAGAAGGTGTTCATATTCAAAGGCGTTGTCTTTGATGCTGTTTGCTAAGTTTAGCGGACTTATTTTTCTTTTGATTACCTGCTTTGCATATGGTTTGTATTCTTCAGCAATGTTGAAGTCTGGATCGAGTGTTGTTCCTATGCTTTCGATTATGATTATTGCTCTGCTTAGGAGGACAATCTCGCGTGGTAAAGTTACTTTGTGTTTGACCAGTAGTTTCATTAGTTTGTTTAGTATTTCTCCGAGTTGTATGTTTTTTAGGTCGTTATCGTAATACATGTCCATTATGTCTATGGTGTCATATTTGAATGTTCTGATGTCAATTGTTTCGTTTACCAGACCCATGTTTGTTAGCTGGTTTATTAGTCCGTTTATATTGTAGTTTGTGATGTGGATAAATAGTTGTGCGAGGTCGTTCATGAAGTCTTTGTCTATGTGTCCCATCATTCCGAAGTCAATGAAGCATATGACATTGTCTTTTAGGATGAAGATGTTCCCTGGGTGTGGATCTGCGTGGAAGAAGCCGTGTATTAGTACCTGTTTGAAGATGGATTCAGCTCCACGTTTGGCTATCAATTTTTTGTCGAGGTGTCTTCGGGATTTTTTTAAGTCTTTGATTTTGGTGCCGTTTATGTATTCCATTGTTAGAATGCGTTTTGTTGAATATTCGTCATATACTCTTGGGGCGTAGATGGTTTCGTCGTCTTTGAACATTTTTCTGAATTTTTTTATGTTGGTTTTTTCCTGCTGGTAATCTATTTCTTTTCTGATTGAGCGTTCAAATTCGTCAATGATTTGTGGAATGTTGTAATATTTCCAGTTGGGTATGTGTTTTTCGATTAAGTTTGCGAGGTAGCGCATGATTCTTATGTCTTTTTCTGTTTGTTTCATGATGTCTGGTTTTTGTATCTTTATTGCTACTTTGCTGCCGTCTTTTAAGGTTGCTTTGTGGACCTGACCTATTGATGCTGATGCTAATGGCTGTTTATCGAATTCAGAGAAGTAGTAGCTTATGCGATGACCTAGTTCGTGTTCTACTGTTGATTTTACGATGTCATAGGATACGGGTGGGGTTTTGTCCTGTAGTTTTGAAAATTCTTTTGCATATTCTTCGCCGATTAAATCTTCTCTTGTGCTTAGTATCTGACCGAACTTGATGAATGTGGATCCCAGTTCTTCCAGGACAAATCTTGCTCTTTTTGGAGTTGTTGCGTCTGGCTCTTCGCAGGGTTTGTAGTGGAGGTATCTTTTTGCGAATGGGAGTTTGTCTTTTAGCTTTATGTGCTCGATTATGTGGTTGAAGCCATGTTTTGTCGAGATTTTTACGATCTCCCTGATTCTTTGGATATATTGTTTGTTCTGATATATTGCGGCAGGATTCATATTTTTCACTTATGCTTGTTTTTATTGCGTTGGTGCTTATGGTGTTTTTTTATCTATAATGTCTCTGTTTTTTTGTTTATTATTTTGGTAGTGTCCAAAAGTTGCTTAAACTTCCATCTCCGCATATCTACTTTCACAAAACAATTTTAAATATTTCCTCTGCTTTAATGGCACCATATATAGTAAAAGCCATAACTATTTGGACTAATGGCTTTTCCATATAGATTAAGGTCTCTTGGTTTTTGGTTAAGTCTGTCCATTTAGTAACGACCTTAACTATACTTCTTGAGATTCGATAATATAATACTATCAGACTATTCTTTTTTTTATATTTTCTATTTCTTTCTTTATTATTTCAATTTTATTTGTTGTCCAAGGTACATGAATTCATTTTGATATTGCCAACTCTGCTGTTGTTGTCAAGTGATTTATGTGCATGTCAAGAAAGTTTTCTGCTTGATGATATCCTGAACGTCTCAAAAGTGATATGATTTTTCTAAATTCGATTTTAGTCCATTGAATTCTCATTCCTAAGTCGTGCAAGGTTATATTTTGAGTCGCCGCGATATTCGAAGATAAGACCTACTACATCTGTTATTCTTTTTTTTGCGTGTTTCAAATAAAGAGCACCGTTTTTTGTTAGTTCATAGTTTTTCTTGCTTGGTGTCCCTGACAGATCCTGATTTACCCATGATGTTTTCACAAAGCTATCATCTTCAAGTTTTTGCAGTGTCGAATATATCAGCGCCCTGCTAATGTCGAAACCAGCTTCAGAATCATCACAGACTTCCTGTTTATATTCCTGAAAACCCCGATGGATTACCTTTACAATGTCATAGGCATGTACTGATTTTTTCACTTTTATTATCTGCAAGAGTGCTATTGGCAATATGCCTTTTGCGATTTTTGAGTCAATCAGATTCAGGATGTCTCTATCATCTTTTTTTTCCATTTTTTACACCTCAGCATGTAAGTGTTTCACATGTTTTTAGATTTTTTATGATATCTAAAAATCGAAAATCATGAAAATATTGGTTCAAGGTGAGTATTTTCAAGCTTCATTTCGTAATAATTGCATCGAGGAAATGTATAGGAAATACGTCAAATACATTAAATTTCCGCAGATTTGATTGTCGGATTATACTTTATAGACAATCAAAAATGTTTCGCTTAATCTAAA
>DAOVYR010000096.1 GCA_030635525.1 Candidatus Nanohalarchaeota archaeon
GAACCTATGGAACACAAGACATATATATACTTACCACACAGACAAATTACATAATAGTGACCCAAGGAAGGTGAATCTTTATGGATTTTAATGAATTGGTTGGAAGTGAAACAGTTAAAATTGGCGATTCTTTGTATGTTGTGGCATACGACCCCGAATTAGATAAGACATCTATTTATACAGGAACACTAACCTGTATTGATTTTGGCAAACCAAATAAAGTCAGTATCGGATGCCCTTCCAAAGCAGGGGACTTGGAAGCCAAGAGATGTGTAACTATAGTGGATTATCGTAATGGAGAAGTAACAGAAAGACAGACAGATACTGAGAGCATATATGGTCCCCTTCCACAAAACCATTCAGCGATTCCACCCAGCTATTTTCCAAATATGCGCGAACTGCAAGATGAGTTAGACCAATCCCGTCCATCGATTCCTAAAGAAGACATTGATGCCATTTTGAATGTCTTACTTGGTAATCAATCATCTTAGAACCCTCATCATATCCCTAACTGTTGCAGTCCGGTAAGAAATTAACTTCCCAATAACGTGCTCTTTTGCAGACTTACCTTTTCTTGCACCATTCTGAAAGTTATCCCTCCGAAACATCCGGACCTTGCTTTCAACAATCAGGCAAATTTTATGCCAAATCTCATGAGTATTCAGTCAGCCAAGGCGCCAAACACGAACTTTCTTCATACAAAAGCATCCTTTTCATATCCAAAAAAATCCCACCAAAATGTGAGAGTTAACTGACGTGGTGAGGGATAATTACCCCCACAAACCCAAAAATCACCCCCTCACCCAATCCAGACTCCAAAATACCACAAAATCAGAAAACCCAAAAGCAAAAAACCAACACCCTCTTATCTCAAAAACAAAATACCTTTGATTCAGTCACAAAAAACCAACCACAACACCCACAAAACCACCTGCAACTGAACACGTGACACACATCCCCAATCAAAACAAACCCCCAAACACAAAATACATGCCAAAAAAACAATAAAAACCTTCGCAGCAGCCTCATACCTAAACGACATAGGCTAAGACATGATATACTCCCTCTGGCCCCTTTTCGTAACAACTGTCCTTTACGCAAACATGGCAATCCTCTGCTTCACAGACTGCCTTGGAATAGCAATAGTCTCAACCTCAATACTCCGTCAGGCATTAGTAAAAGAAAACCCACCCGATCCCTAACGCAAAACAACCTTCTTCCGACCCTCTTTACGCATCTCTGCATGCACCCTGAAAAACACAAGAAAAATAGCGCACAAATAATACGCACACATCATCATAAAAAGCAAAACAAGCCATATACCAAAACCCACCCCATAAGCGCTCCATCCAAAAACTCCCGGATACGAAGCAACAAAACAGAAAACAAGACCCGACGCAGGCACCCCAAGAACCCCGGTCAACAAAAGCGAAACACTATCCCTCTTAACAAACCTGCGCAAAACAAACTCAACAATAAAACACGCAAAAAAAGCAATCAAAAATCCACCTGCAACAGCCAGCCAGAAACCCATAAAACATATTTGCACATAAACACTTATAAATCCCCCCGAACCTCCTTATCCAGAACCTCAAAAAACTCCACCATAAACCGATGCCTCCCCAAAGCCATTCTCCTCCCCGAAGAAGTAAGCATCCTCTCCTTAACCTTCCTCAACTTAACCATAAACTCCCGGTACGCAGTATCCTCTCTGGAATACGCCTCAGTCTTCAGAACATCAACATCCCCGTTATGCAGCCTCGCCCCGACCTCGCCTGCAAAAAGAAAAGCCCTTCCAACACCAACAGCCCCGATAGAATCCAGCTTATCAGCATCAAACAACACCTTAGCCTCCAAAGATATCGGAACCTTACCTCCGCGAAAGCGGTGGCACTCAATACAATGGACAATCTCATCAACTTTCCCGTCATCCACTCCATGCTTCAAAAGAACCTCACGCGCAATCGCCGCCCCCTTCTTGGCATGACAGATCCTCCCCTTTGATTCATCCTCAAACCCCCGCCCGACATCATGCAGAACCGCAGCAAACCTCAAAACATCCAGATCCGCACCCTCCTCACGCCCAATACTCATACAAAGTGCATACACCCTCTCCGTATGCTCCCAGTCATGGCTCCCCCGCGCATCAGAAAAAAACGCCTGCGCTTCATCCCTGACCGCACCAAACAAACCATCGCCATCCATACCCGTTAATGCACCAACCAAAATTTATATTTTTACTCTGCACTTCCTCCTAAAACATATAAAATAACACTTCTAAAATACCCTTTATGCAAGACCTTGACATCCAAAAACTAACATCCATTGTAGGCCAACAAAACATCACACAGAACCCGACAGACCTCCTCATATACGCAACAGACGCCGCACAAATCAAAGGGAGAGCATTAGCAGTAATCTGGCCAAAAACAACAGGCGAAATCACACAAATAATAGCATACGCAAACAAAAAAGACATCCAAATAACCCCCAGAGGCGCAGGCACAAGCCTCACAGCAGGCGCAGTACCCCAAAACTCAATAATCCTCGACCTCTCAAAGATGGACAAAATAACACAAGAAACCAGCGACACAATCACAGTAGAAGCAGGAACAATACTGGACGACCTAAACACCCACCTCAGACAAAAAGACAAGTACTTCCCCGTCATCCCCTCAAGCGACACCGTAGCCACAATCGGCGGCATGTTAGCGACCAACGCCGCAGGCACCCGCGCAATAAAATACGGCAAAACCTCAGACTGGACAGAAGAAATTGAAATAGTAACAGGCAAAGGCGACATAATCAAAACAAAAGACATCAATGAATTTGCATCAACAGAAGGAATCCTCTGCATAATAACAAAAGCCACCCTAAAAACCACATCCCTTCCAGAACAGACATCAATCACAACATACGAATTCAGCACCGCAGAAGAACTGGTAGAAAAAGTAAAACAACTAAAAAAAGACAAATCCATAGCCGCAATCGAATACATCGGCCCCTTCACATCATCAATGCAAGACGAAACTCCAAAATACCATCTCTTGATAGAATACGAAAACAACACCGGCACACACAAAACCACAGAAGAGATAGAAAAAGCATGGAAACAAAGAAAAGGGTTAGGCACAGTCCTCTCTGCCGCAGGCTACCCAAAGATAGAAGACCCGAAAATACCTGAAAAAAACATCGCAGCCTTCCTAAACTGGCTAAAAGACCAAAACATCCCGAACTTCGGCCACATCGGATACGGCATAATCCACTGCCGCATCAAACCGGACCATGACCTGAACGAATTCTACAGGCAGGTAAAAAACCACAACGGACAAGTATCCGGCGAACACGGCATCGGCCTCACAAAAAAACAATATATTCCACAAACCCTAAAAGATGAACTAAAGAAAAAAAAACAAAAATACGACCCGAAAAACATCCTGAACAGGGGAAAAATGATATGACCGAAGAAAAAAAGCCAACCCTGAAAGACTGCACACTATGCGGCCTCTGCAAATCCAACTGCCCCGTATTCAGGGCAACAAAACAGGAAACAAAAGGCGCAAGAGCCCGCGCCATCCTCATAAAAGAAGACATGTTAAATGAAATAATCCTTCAATGCACACTCTGCGCATCATGCAAGATAGAATGCCCCGAAGAAATAGACCTCCCCGAAGAAATCCGAAAAGCAAGGCAAAAACTAATAGAATCAGGCAAAGAAACGCAAGCAAACAAGATCATGATAGACAACATAAGAAAATACGGCAACCCCTTCGGGAAACAGGTTGCAGGCAAAATCCCAAAAGAACTCTACTGCTGCTAAAAAGGTAATACAAATGTCCGCAAAAAAACAAATAATAACCCTCCTACTCCTGATACTCCTAATCCCGCAGGCATATGCCGAAGACCCGGCATGCGGCGAAGACACATGCATAACCCCCTACACACCAAAATCACAAGAGGACCAGTCCATACTCCCGACATTCCAATACCACGCAAACGAAAAAGTCTGCATAGTATACTTCTACAGCCCCA
The DNA here is from genome assembly GCA_030635525.1 of Candidatus Nanohalarchaeota archaeon. GTDB lineage: Archaea > EX4484-52 > EX4484-52 > EX4484-52 > B79-G9 > B79-G9. The sequence goes on from DAOVYR010000096.1 coordinate 4,033, forward strand.
CATGCACCCACTGCGTCAACATAAAGCCGTATCTTAAGACAATAGAACAAAAATATGCAGACAACATCATGTTAGAACGCTACGACGTAACCCAACCCGAAAACATCGCCCTCTACAACAAATTCTGCACATCAAAAAACTACGAAGATAAAACAATCCCGCTTATAGGCATAAACGAAAAAATCCTAACAGGCGAAACCCAGATAAAAACCCTCCTGGAACCCGAAATCCTGCGCGGCATTGCAATGGAGCAAAAAATATGCCCCATAGAAGGAATGCATTGCAGCATCACCCAAACCCAGAACGACACAGACCCTCTCATACCTGAACTCGGCAGCGAACTGACATGGACCGCAATACTTCCCCTCATACTATTCACAGGCCTCGCAGACGGCATAAACCCCTGCGCATTCGCAGTCCTCCTCTTCATCATGGCATTCCTCCTCGAGATATCAAACTCAAAAAAGCGCTTAATAAAAATAACAATCGCATACATAACAGCAGTCTTCACAGTAAACATCCTCCTTGGCATCCTCTACTACTACACATCGATCCAGCTCGGCCATCCCGAACTCATCCGAAACATCGCAATAACACTGGCACTGTTAGCCGGCCTCATAAACATAAAAGACTACTTCTCATACGGCAAAGGCATCACACTAAAGATACCGGAATCCTCAAAGACCCACATCCAGAAACTCACAAAAAAAGCAACACTTCCCTCAGCAATACTCCTCGGCTCACTAGTAGCAATCCTCGAGGCCCCATGCAGCATCCCGATATACTTGACAGTCATAGAAGTCCTGAAAAGCCACGGGCAAATCCTCGCACAGATCCTCCCATACATCCTGATATACAACATCATGTTCATCCTGCCGATCATTGTACTTGCACTAATGATATACTATGGTGGCGAATCCAAACCACTCGAAAAATGGCGCGACAAACACAAGCGCCTGATGAAACTCATGCTTGGCTCAATCCTAATAATCCTCGCACTTGCAATGTACTTAGGCTACATATAAAAAACAATGCGTGACAACCATGTTCAAAAAACTAAAAGAACTCCTCTCATCCAAAAACACCCTCTACTACCCCGGCTGCCTGACGCAGACTGTACTGCCCAAAATCCAGAAAAACTAC
>DAOVYR010000098.1 GCA_030635525.1 Candidatus Nanohalarchaeota archaeon
CGATACCTTTTAATAAAACACTCCGGATGACAGACCAATTTATGATTCTTAATAAATTTTAATCCATTTCCATGATCCCAATGTCCATGACTCAAAACAATACAATCAACATCTTCAACATCAATACCCAATTGCTTTGCATTCCTCAAGAAAACATCGGACGGACCGACATCAAATAAGATCGTCTTATCATCTTCTACTAAAAAAGAAAGTCCATGCTCTGCTTCAAAACGTTTTTGCGCTCCAGTTTCATTATCATTTAATACAACTAATCTCATATAGTTGCTTAGATTAACGCAATATAAAAAACTTTACACAGAATTTAGAGCTAAACATACATCTCAATCAAGAAGCAAAATCTTCTGCGTGGCAGTATCCACAGTCCAGTACTTAAAAAACTCCTGGATTGGCTCCAGATTCACAGACGGCACCAAAAGACACCCGCGCCCGAGCTTCTTTCCCTTCATCTTCTGCAGAACCCCTATCTGGTTTGTCCGCCCGGTAAGAGCATACGAAAACTGCACTTTCTCAACATTCGATTTGCCATTAAGCTTATAATACACAATATACGCTTCCCTCTTGGAAGGCCTGTTAAGCGCCCGTTTCTTCGCTTTCAGAACACTATCCTGCGAAACCTTTTCAACAACAACAGGCTCATCAACCACAGGAGCATCATCAACCGATACATCCAGCTTCCTGTCATTCTCACTCAAGACTTGCTTCTTCAGAAAATCAAGTTCCTCACGCAAATTTAAACCCATAACAATCTTTACTCACTTAAACTATTTATATCTGCTTGTAGTTAATGTCGTTACTAAATGGACAAACTTAACCAAAAACCAAAAGACATTAACTATCCGGGCGAATCTCAAAGATTCGCTGGATGATAAAAATCTATGATTTTTAATCATATGGAAAAGTCATATAGTCCAAAGAGTTATGACTTTTACTATATATCACTCAAATGACAAACTGATACTCCTGCCAAAAAACGCACGTATGCTATCCATAACAGAATCCTTTGGCATATCCTCGCCAGATATTTTATACGCGATACTCTTCATCTGCCTCGATACACTTGAATGCGGCGCATGAACAACCACAGGCGTCCTGTAGGCAATCGCCTCACGCACCTTGTGATGATTCTTAATCGTTGCAATAACCGGCAGCTCCAAAAAAAGCTCCACTTCCTTTACAGACATCTCATGTTTCTCAGACATTCCCCTGTTAATAATGACCCCGAGCATCTCCTTATTCTTCTCCTTCGCAAGCTTCCTTGCAGTGACAGCACCAAGAACCGCCGTATACTCCGGATTAGTCACAATAAGAACCTCATCACAGGCATCAATCGCTGCCTCCACTTCCTCACTCACACCCGCAGCAGCATCTATAAGAATAATATCAGTATTTCCAAGAAGCCGTGAAATCTGACTCTTCAGCCCACCGTAATTCGCCTCAATCTCACCCACAGACGCAGGAATAACCGAAAACCCTTCTTTGTAGCGATACATAGCCTGCGTTATAAACGCATCATCCCTCAACACATCATTAAGCGTCACCGGATTCACAACAGGCAGCCCGAGATGTATTCCAAGACTTGCACCAGTAACATTAGCATCTATCACAACAACATTTTTGCCAATCTGCGCAAGCGAAGTACCCAGGTTAGAAACAACCGTAGTCTTACCGACTCCGCCTTTGCCTGAAATAACAGAAATTACCTTAGTCATAAAAAAGTCCCTCAACCTCTCTCAATATATACAATAATTAACATCAATCCTATAAATGCTTAACGGAAAGACAGAAAAAAACAGAAATCATCTACTTAAAATGCTGGTGCGTATGCGCATTCTCATAATCGCTCAGCCTTCCGATATCCACCCAGTAATCGCCAAAAGCATACCCTGAAAACTTCTTATCACTCTTCAAAACTCTTGGTATTATATCATCAGTCAGGTTAATAACCGAATGCTCCTTATTCTCAGGTATAAACTCAAATATGCCTGGCTCCAGCGCAAAAATCATAGTGCCGGCAAGATGAGTATACGTCGGCTTTTCAAGAAACCCCTTTACAGAAGAATCATCATTCAACTCATATATGCCGTACTCAAGCTTCTCCTCAAGCTTAAACAAAGCAACAGTCCCGACACCCTTACTCTTCTTATGAAATTCAATAAACTTGCCAAGATCAAGTGTCGTAAGATTATCCCCCCCGACTAAGAGAAACGTATCATCCAGCTCATCCTTAATCAGGTTAAGGCATCCTGCGGTCCCAAGCGGCTTTTTTTCCTCAACATACTTTATCTTGATTCCAAGCTCAGACCCGTCACCGAAATAACTCTTTATCTGGTACCCAAGATACCCGATAGTCATAAAAACCTCAGTGACACCATACTTTTTAAGATACAGGAGTATATGATCCAGCATCGGCCTCTCATTTATAGGCAACAGCGGCTTTGGGATAGCATAAGTCAGCGGGCGCAGCCGCGTACCCTTCCCGCCTGCAAGAATAACTGCTTTCACAACATCACACATAATATTACTTTATAACAACACATAATCAAATATAATACAATATAATCTAATTTAATCTATTTATAGTTAATGCCGGCAATCAAAGCGAAAACAGTTCCGCAAATTATCATCTAGGTCTATAAATGAAAAGATTTGGCTTATTAATCTTCTTGCGAACCGACAAATTAACAGGCTTTTCCATATGTATCGCAGAACTCCCCACCGCTATTTCGCGCACTTTAGCCCTCACCTCACGCTTTAGATCCTTATGACAATTCTTGGGACACTGTCCACAGACAGCAAGATATGTTAGCTCATTATCATCATACATTGTATAAGCATATCGTACACGAACAGACAGGCACGAATCACGGGAATTAAAATCTGTAAAACCTCCAACCAGCTTATCAATAAGATCTTCTATTTTCTGTTCTGAAAGATGACCCACATTAAGGAGGGAATATTGATGTTCAGTAAACAACACATCATCATTCAACGACCCATAGCTTCCAGAGAGCAGGCACACATCATAAAACACTTCACCATAAACAGACACAGACTCACCTCAAAATACCAACATAAATATACACTCATTGATTTATAAATCTACAACAAAGTAACTACACGCAAGAAATCAAACACATTCAACCACCAGCCAGAAAATACTTCACAACTAAAATAACAAAAAATATGGACATAAGATAAACCATGCCATACCCGACAACCCGCTGTTCCGATACCTTCTGACCGTCTCTGATAACACTCTCAATTTTCTTATCCATCACACAGGAATACACATACGTATACGCCACAAACAAAACAAAAGACACAAAACCGGAAAAAAACGGACCAAATAGTGAAAACGAAATCACAAAAAGAATGAAAAACACAGTTATCTTCGTCTGTGTCAACTCAAGAAACCCCTTCACGCGCTCTACAATATCTGCAACATCCATATTATCATCCACTAAACACCTAAACCATCTATGCATAGTCCAATTAATATAAATTACCCCCCAACCAATACCCATGAAAATACTAATGGCTGGCTGGGGTTTCGACAAAAAAATCACAGGCGGCATGGACATCCACATAACACACCTTGTAAAAAACCTCTGCGCACAAGGCGCAGAAATCCACCTGATCCTCCCGGAAGAAAACGCACCACAAAACATCCCAAAAAACCTGACAATCCACAAGATAGACACAGACGCAAAAGACCCCGAAGAACTGGACAAAAACTACACAAGCGCAATCACCACTATTGCAGAATCAACAGACTTCGACATCATCCACACCCACGACTGGTTCGGTGTCACAGCCGCAAAAAAACTAAAAAAAGCAAGAAAAGACACCACAACATACCCTCAAGTTGGGTGGGTGGGGGCCAGAGGACGGATACCACAAAGCACAAAGGGGGATACACATTACAATAAACCAAACACCATCCGCTGGATACACACAGTCCACTCCCTCGAATACATGAGATGCGCAAAAGACGCACCGACCAAAAGCAAAATATCCGAAATCGAAAAAACAGCAATCAAAGAATCAGACGCAATCATCACAGTAAGCAACATCATGAAACAGGAAATCCAGACCCACTACAACACAGACCCAAAAAAAATAAACATAATCTACAACTACACATCCCAACTCCCAAAAACTCCCGAAACCAAAAAAGAAATCCCCACCATACTATGCGCATCCCGTCTCACATTCCAGAAAGGAATCGAATACCTCATATACGCATCGACCGACATCCTAAAACAAATACCAAATTGCCGATTTATCATCCTAGGAGACGGCCACCTCAAAGAAAGCCTGGAAAACTTCGCAAAAACCCTCGGTGTCCAAAAATCATTTGAATTCCCCGGCTTCGTACAAGACAAAGAACTGGCCGCACACTTCAGAAGTGCAACACTCTTCATCATGCCATCCATCCACGAGCCCTTCGGCATCGCATGCCTCGACGCAATAGAGGCAAGCCTCCCCGTCATATTATCAGAAAACGTCGGCGCAAAAGAACTTTTCCATGACTGCACCCTCACCCACAGACCATGCTCAAAACAAGACATTGCAAAAAACACCATAAGACTCCTGAAAGACAGGCAACTCAAAGAGTCCCTTGCAAAAAGCGCAAAACAAAAACTAGACAAAATAGACAACTGGAGCACAATCGCAAAAAAAACAGCGGCAATCTACACATCAGTTTGACTTTGCAATACTAATCTGCGGCCTGCCGGAAACAAGCCGCTCATACCTCACCAAAATATTATAATTACCCGCCCTAAGCCTCTCATCCCCGACAATATCGAACGTATCATAAATCGCACTCATCATAATATGCTTCTTACTCTTAAGCTCAAACCCGAAACTAGGACTGTAAAACTTCTCAAACGTATTATCCATCAAATACCCTGCACGCGAAACAATACTCTCTCTCGTCCCCCTCGTAAAAAAAACATAAAACTTATTCCCGGCTGAATCCTGCGTAAGCTCAGTATATCCCCCCTGCACATCCGCACCCTTCGTAAGCCCCCGCGAAACAATCCCTGCAATAATTCCATTACTCTCAGACACAATATAATCCTGGCGTGAATACTC
>DAOVYR010000131.1 GCA_030635525.1 Candidatus Nanohalarchaeota archaeon
CGCATTGCCTGCTTCTTGAGACTGATACTCTTACTCCAAAGTTAACGCCGTTCAGGAGCTTGACTTTTTTGCCGTGCTTAAATTTTTCCGGGACAGGCAGTTGTTTTGAGATTGTTGCGTTTAATGGGATTGGGGTAAAGTTTCTTGAGTTGATAAAGGATGATCTTTCTTTTTGTGATTCTGTAAAATATGAGAAGACACAGATCACAGGGACATTGGAGCCAAAACATGATAGGAATCTTTCTGAAAGAGAGCGCCTGGGCCAAAAGACGCATGTGGATATCCTGCGCGCTATTGCCTATCGATTTAAGCCGACTGCAAAACCTTTAACTTTTTACGGGGGGCTTCTTGGGGCTATTGCTTATGATTTTATTGACCAGTTTGAGGTGCTTCCTCAAAACAGACAAAATGTCCTTGAGACACCGGATTATGAGATGTATTTTGCTGATAACCTGTTCGTCTTTGACCATAAGAATGATGTCACTTATCTTATTGCTAATGCGCTTGTCGGTCATGAAAATAATCCGGATGTTCTTTCAGACTGCAAAAAGACGATTGATGAGTATATGCGGGTCATGGAAAATGCAGAGATTCCAAAGCCGCGCAATTACAAAAAAAAGAAAGTCCATATCTACAGCGACGTATCGAGAGAGAAATTTACAGGTATTGTAGATAAGCTGAAAGAACATATCAGATGCGGAGACATATTCCAGGCAGTGCCGTCACGGACCCTGATGACTGAATATAATGCTGAGCCGCTTGATGTGTACCGGACGCTTAGGCGCCTGAACCCGTCGCCTTACATGTTTTTTATCAATTTCAGTGATTCTGTTCTTCTTGGTGCATCGCCTGAGATGGCGCTTCGGGTCGAGGGTGAAAAGGAGAAAAAAGTTGAGATACGGCCTATTGCAGGTACGCGCCCGAGAGGAATCGTGGATGGGAAGATTGATGCTGATCTTGACGGCAAGTATGAGATTGAGCTTAAGCTTGACCAGAAAGAGGTCTCTGAGCATGTCATGCTTGTGGATCTTGCGCGCAATGATGTTGCAAGGGTGTCAAAACCGGGTACGCGGATTGTCGATGAGCCGTTCATTGTTGAGAAGTATTCTCATGTGCAGCACATAGTATCGAATGTGAGCGGGATATTGAAGGATGAGCTTGATGCGTTTCATGCGTATCTTGCGTCTATGAATATGGGTACGCTTACGGGCGCCCCGAAGATCCGGGCGATGGAGCTTATACGGAAAGCAGAGAAGAACAAGCGCTGTTATTATGGTGGTGCTGTTGCTTATCTTACGCCACATGGTGATTTTGATTCTACTATTATTATCAGGTCTATGCAGATAAAAGGGGACACTGCCTATATCCGCTCCGGTGCCGGTGTCGTCTATGATTCTGTGCCTGAAAAAGAGTTTGAGGAGACTGTAAAAAAAGCTAAGGCGTGCCTTCTGGCAATTGAGACGACCGGCGGTGTGGAGTATGAAAATCCTGTTGATTGATAATTTTGATTCATTCACTTATAATCTGGTGGATGAGTTTGAGAAGAGAGGACATGATGTGGTCACTTATAGGAATGATGTCGGCATGCATTGCATTGATGATGTGGTGCAGAGACATGGTGTGAAACTGATCGTCATTTCGCCGGGACCCGGTGCGCCCGGTGATGCAGGCATATGCATTGAGGTCATCAAAAAATATTGCGGTAAGATTCCTGTGTTTGGGATATGTCTTGGGCATCAGGCGATTGTCGAGGCGTTCGGGGGGAGGGTCGATGTGGCAGATGAGACCCTGCATGGCAAGACTTCGCTTGTGTCTCATGACGGGAAGATGCTGTATGAGGGGATTGAGTGCCCGTTTGCCTGCGGCAGGTATCATTCGCTTGCCTGCGTTGATCTGCCGGCGTGCCTTGAGGTTACGTCAAAGACTGAAAGCGGCGTTGTGATGGGTGTGCGCCACAAGAAATATATGGTTGAGGGTGTACAGTTTCATCCGGAGTCAATACTTACGCCTGTCGGCGGGAAGATTATTGAAAATATGATCTCTGTTGTTAAAGGTGATAAATCATGATAAAGCAGGCAATATCCAAAGTTGTGGAAGGCAGGAATCTTTCTGAAAATGAAACTGTAGATGTCTTTATGCAGATAATGGACGGGGGTGCGACTGATGCGCAGATTGCATGTTTTTTGTGCGCGCTTCGCATGAAGGGTGAGACAATAGATGAAATCACCGGTGCTGTCCGCGTCATGAGAGAGAAGGCGACAAAGATTGCGCCGAAAGCAGATATGCTTGTCGATACATGCGGTACTGGCGGGGATGGTACGGGTACGTTCAATATATCTACCACTGCGGCGTTTGTGGTTGCCGGTGCTGGTATTGCTGTTGCTAAGCATGGGAATCGGTCTGTCTCGAGCAAGAGCGGGTCTTGTGATGTGCTTTCTTCTTTGGGGGTCAAAATCGATGTTTCGCCTGAGGTTGTCACAAAGTGCGTTGAGGAGGCAGGTATAGGGTTTCTTTTTGCACCGCATTTCCACTCGGCAATGAAATACGCAATAGGCCCGCGAAGAGAGATAGGCATAAGGACAATATTTAATATCATCGGGCCGCTCACTAATCCTGCGGGTGCGGATGCGCAACTCATCGGTGTCTATGACCCGGATCTTACAGAACCGCTTGCAAACGTGCTTTTGAAACTTGGAACAAAACGAGCATATATAGTTCACGGCTATCCGCTTGATGAGATAAGCATCTGCGGGGATACGAGAATCACTGAGTTGAGGGATGGGGAAATTAGCACTTATACTGTCAATCCTTTGGATTTTGGTATTGAGACTGCGGATATTTCGAAAATCATCGGCGGGACACCTGAAGAAAATGCAAAGATCACACTCGATATCCTGAACAACCAAAAAGGTCCAGAGTATGATATAACTGTCTTGAATGCTGCTGCTGCAATCGCTGCGGGCGGCGGTGCAGTGACAATAAAAGATGCGCTGCCTCTTGCGAGAGATTCTATAGAGAGCGGGAAGGCGCTATTGGCACTTGAGAAACTGAAGGAGATTACGAATGGAAACTGATATCATTCATGAGATTATAGAGAACAAGAGAAAGGAAGTTGATGCGCGAAAAGTAGAGATACCTCTTGGGTCGTTTGTCGGTGGGATCAAAAAGGGTGACGGGCGGTTCAAGCAGGCGGTTATACGGGACGGTACCCCGTTACCGAAACTGATTGCTGAGTTGAAGTTTGCGTCTCCGTCATCTGGCAGGATAAGGGACGTGAGTGATGATGAGGTTTTGAGGATACTGGGACTTTATGATAAGTATGCTAGTGCCGTTTCTGTGCTGACTGATAAGGTGTATTTTGGCGGCTCTCTTGGGTATCTGTCTGTTGCAAAAGAGAATACTGGTCTTCCTGTGCTTCGGAAGGATTTCATAATTGATGAGTACCAGATATATGAATCGCGATATTGCGGTGCCGATGCTGTATTGTTGATTGTGTCTGTGCTTGATGAAGTAAAGTTAAAGAGTTTTATTAAGATTGCAAAGGGATTGGGCATGGATTGTCTTGTCGAGGTGCATGACAAAAATGATCTGGATGTTGCTATCCGCTCAGGTGCAGATATAATCGGTATAAATAACAGGGATCTTGCGACTATGACTACTGATTTGGGCACTACGGTTGAATTATCGAAACATTTACCTTCCGGTGTAGTTGTCGTCAGTGAGAGCGGAGTTAAGACAAAGGAGGATATAGTGTTTTTACAGGAAGCAAATATTGATGCTGTGCTTGTGGGCACTGCGATCATGGAGGGGGATATTGAGGAGAAACTGAAGGAGTTGAGTGATGCATATGGTGAAAGTTAAGATCTGCGGGATCACTAATATTGAAGACGCAATTAAGGCAGTTGAGCTTGGGGCTGATGCGCTCGGGTTTGTGTTCTATAAAAATAGCCCGCGCTGCGTGGATAAGGAGACTGCAAGGGACATTATAAGATCTCTTCCGCCTTTTGTTGCAAAAGCCGGGGTGTTTGTGGATGAGAAGGAAGATGTTGTGCGCGAGATCCAGTCTTATTGCGGACTTACTGTTGTGCAGTTTCACGGCAATGAGTCAAAGGAGTACTGTGCGCGGTTTACTAATGTCATCAAGGCATTCAGGGTAAAAGATGA
>DAOVYR010000020.1 GCA_030635525.1 Candidatus Nanohalarchaeota archaeon
AATATAACCTCATGAATTAATCATTAGCTTGATATATCTACGAGTTCATATATGCAATGTGGAGTAAGTTTTGTCTATATATTATACAACATCATTTGGAGGTTGATAATATGAAAAAAATATTGATACTTGCCATATTAATATTATTATCATCACAAAGTTTCGCACTTAGTTCTGAAGAATGCACTGAGAAAGGCCAACAGTGCGCAAAAGAATGCGAGGCCATATGCGGACAGACGAGGTCAGATTATTGCGATAAGTTTGACTATTCTGGTTGTGCCTTGGATGTATTCTGCTGGTGCAACGTATGTGGAATATACGATACAAAATGGTGCCCCGGATATCCGGATTACCTCTCATGTGCTGAGGGGGCAAAAGGAACATATCGGGGATGCATCGAAAACTGTCAATCTAAGCGAGAAGCTCGCCAGAATGTATCTACATGCTGGACTGACTGCAACGTAGAATTCAATAATAAGCTAATCAATTGTAAACAAGGACCCTGCCAAAAATTCTGTGAAGAAAAAGGGTTTTCCAATGGTGAATGGGCCAGATATACTCATGAATATGGTTGGGATAGCTGTTATTGTACCGGGGACGAGGTTGACGCTCCAGATCCGGGTCTGTTTCCTGATGAAGATATTGAGCCGGCAATCATCCCTGAAGAACTGGACAGCATTCCTGCATCTGAACCTGAATTATTCATCGATGAAGATATTGAAGAAGCGCCTGATCCTGAACTAGTCCTAATTGAAGATATAGAGAAAACGCTTGAACCGGGGTCTACTCCCACTAAAGACTTTTCCCCTGATTACGGCGATAGTTCAATACTTGAAACATTAATTAAATTAATATCCGGGGAAACAATTAAGGATGGCATCAAATATTGGTTCACTCCGGAGGAGAATAAGGGCCGTGTTGGAAGAGTTGGCTTTGTTAAAGCCATTAAAGATAAAGCTGGTGTAAGGGTATATAGGAAAGGGAAGTGGATGCGTGTTGGTATCCATGACTCTCTCTTCCCTGGTGATCAGTTTCGAACAGGACCGAATTCTAAGATGAAGTTAATCTTGTTGAACACTGACTTAAGCGAGGACGTAATCTATATTCGTTCTAATTCCTTATTCGAGGTGGAGGGCACAAGATATGAAGATCATGATGATACTATAAGGATAGTCAAGGTCGCGGGTAGCATGGTGGCGACCATAAAACGTCGGATTACAGGTCAAAAACCAAATTTTTATGTGAAGACACCGGGCATAGTTCTTGGTATTAGAGGTACTAAGTTCTATTTGAGCTATGATAATTCTACTGATGAGATGTCTTTGATGGTCAAAGAAGGCGAAGTTGAGGTAGTAGGTAAGACTACCGCCATTGTCAAAGCAGGTGAACAGATAGAAGCAGAGAATGGTATTCTTAGCAAGATTGAAGATTTAGACGCTTCCAAATGGGATGAGGTTACAGAACAAGATTGGGATGAGGAAGGGATCGAGGAAGACACCAATGGATTTTTTTCAATCCCGGCTGTCAAGCTTTTGTTGGTCTTGATGATTCTGGCAGGAGGATTTTTTGGCTATAAGAGGTATTCAAAACCTAAGAAAAATAAGCGTTGAAAACAACACCAAATAGTCCCGAAGTAAATCACTTATCATCATATTTAGCTCCAAATTCAGATGTACGGATAAGGGGAGATATTCCTCTCCTGTTTGAGCGATCGTAGCGAGCGAAAAAACCACCTCATCGGCATGGACTCAAAATAACGATTCAATCTATGCCGCGATGAGGTATCATATCAGAAATATCATACAAATTCATATTCACCACACATCATCCCGCTTTCTCCATCATATCCTTAGCCTCTGCATACCTCCCGTTATTATACAAAAACTGCGCAAAATTCCGGTATGCTTCCTTATAACCAGGATCAATCCCGATAACCCTCCGGTAACTCGCCTCCGCATCACCATTAGCGCCAATCTCCGAAAGGACATTCGCATAATTCAAAAGAACAAGAGAATTATTATAATCAATATCAAGCGCACTCTCAAACACCGCCCTCGACTCATTAAGCCGACCTGACTTCTGCAAAAGAACCCCCAGATTATTCCGGGCCATTATATAGCCATCATCAATCACAATCGCAAAGCGATACTGCTCAATAGCATCATCACTCCTGTTCGCCCTCTCAAGAGCAAGCGCATAATTATACCTGAGCCGCTCATCACTCCCATTAAGCGCAACAGCTTTAGAATAATATTCGCAAGCCTCATCATACTCCCCGACAATAAAATAAATATCCGCAAGCCCCACCACAACAGCAACATTATCCTCACTCATACTATAAGCTTTCTTCAGGCACTCAATACTCTTATTATAATCCTCATCTGCAATATACTCATTGCAAAGCATGATCTGCACATATTGCTCATCCGTAATCTCAGGAGAGTAACTTTCATCAACAGTAGCATCATCAAAACTATCATTAACCAAAGAAAACTCAACAACCCTTCCCTCCGGGCTACGAGGCTCACCATCCAAAAAGACAACCCAAAAAACCATCACACAGGCAACAACAAGCGCCATCGCAAAATACCTGCGCTCAGATCCCAAAACACGAGACTTATCCGGCTTCACATCATCCTTTTTAACGTCGCCAGTCTTACTCCTGCTCTTCTTCTCAGGAACCTGCGCCTTGGAATCTGTCTTAGCATCCTTCTTCTGCTTGCGCACGCGCTTCATTTTTGCAGCATCTGCCTTCTTCATATTATCCCGCAATACTTAACTCCCAAGAATTAAAACATTATGCATCTGAAGATTGACATCTACCCGCAAAGCTCAGAAAGCACTTCCTTCGCCCTGTCGACCCGCACATTTTTCTCACGCACAAGCACCTCGACAACCTTATCGATCATCTCCCCCTCGGCGCCGGCCATCTGCGCAATATTCTTAGCATGAAGCTTCATATGCCCTTTTTGGATGCCCTCAGTAGCAAATGCCTTTAGCGGCGCAAGATTCTGCGCAAGCCCAAGCGCCGCCATGACCCTCGAAAGCTCAGATGCCGTCTTGACATCAAGAATCTTTCTCACAACCTTAGCAACAGGATGAACAGAAGTCGCTCCCCCTACAGTACCGACAGCAATCGGAAGCTCAATGGTCCCGCAAAGATCCCCGTCCTTATTCTTCTCCCACCTCGTAAGCGGCTTATACTCACCATTCATCGCAGCATACGAATGCGCACCCGCCTCTACAGCCCGAAAATCGTTCATAGTCGCAACAACAACCGCGTCAATACCATTCATGATTCCCTTGTTATGCGTAGAGCACCTGTATGGATCCGAGAGAGAAAAAGCATACTCCATAATGATCCTGTCAACAACCTCCTCTCCGCCAAGCGCTTCCTTATCAAAAACCGCCCGCGCCCGCGCAAGCCTGAATTTCGCAAGATTAGATATGATCCTCGAAAGAGCCTTTCCCCCGCTGATCTCCTCAATCAGAGGCGCACACGCCTCAGCCATCGTATTGACAGCATTAGCCCCCATCGCATCCCTGCAATCAACCATCAGATGCACAATAACCATCGGACCGCAGATACTGTCAAGCACACGGACAGTAATATCACGCGCCCCGCCGCCAAACTTCACAAGCATAGGATCCTGCTCATTTGCAAGATCAATAATCTCCTTTTTGCGCGAGATTATCGCCTGCTTGGCGAAATAAGGACTCTCTACATCCGCAATCTGGATCTGTCCGATCATGATAGGCTCAGTAGCAGACGTGAAAAACCCTCCCTTTATCCGCGCAAGCTTAGCCATATTAGACGCAGCAGCCACAACAGAAGGCTCCTCAAGCGCCATCGGGATAAGATACTCCTTTCCGTCAATCAAAAAATTGCATGCAACACCAAGCGGATACTCAGTAGTTCCTATAACATTCTCAATCATCCTGTCTGCAGCATCAAGCGACAAAGCACCAGAGGACGAAAGCACAGAAACCTCATCATCAGTCAGTTCCGCCTGCTCCTTAATAATCTTAAGCCTCTCAGCTATACTCATCTTATAAAATCCCGATATCTTCGAAGTCTTCACCACAGCAATCACCTTTCCTTCAATAACACAACTAAACGACTAAACAGTAACATACAAAATAGGCACCACAAATTTAAATAATAAGATTATTCCAGAGAATAAGAATTCACAGATAATTCTTTAGCTTACAGGCATTCCCGCTTGCGCACCTGAAAGCCTCTTCCCTCGAAATATCATTGGAATCTGCATTCCACCGCACAATAAATGCCATAAGTTAGAGATATAATCCCCTGCAGATTCATATCCGCCCTATCCCACTAACAGAAAAAGTAATGTTCCCGGCATTTTCATATCATTCTGGGTGGGTCCGATACCCCTCAATTTTCTGTCTTTTTTTTCTCTTGCACGTGAGATTGCACGTGAGATTGCACGTGAGAACTCAACCGATAGTAGGTATATTTACCACCTCCGGTTTTCTCAATTATGCCCACTGAAAAGAGATTATTGAGATCATTGAATGCTGTCCGCTCAGAACAACCAAACAATTTAGAATATTCTTCTCGTTTTACTTTTCCGTACTCCGAAATATATTTCAATGCCTCTTTCTGCCGCTCATTTAATTGAATCTCTGGTTTTTTAATTAGTTCAAGAATCGATTCTCCCGGGCCGCGAAAAGTAACAACAATATCACCGGAATCAGTAAATACTGGCTCATCTAAACCCTGCTCTTTCATTAATCTCCTCATTTTTGGAATACCTGATCCCCATTTTTCTATAAGTCCTATATCATACATCATATGACCTATTACTGTGTTTCTCAATTTATGTTTATTATTATCGAATGTAACGCCGTGAGGCAAAGAACCAGGACTAATGATTTCGATTCTATCATCAAATATCGCTACCCTCACAGTAGATCCTCTCTCATTATAATCTCTATGCGTAACTCCATTAATAATCGCTTCTCTCACTGCATCCAAAGGATATTCATACTGATATTTCGAAGAAACACCAACAACCTTTGAAGATAATCTGATATTTCTTTTTACAAAAATCAGGGCATTTTCAATCATTTGAGGCAATGTACCTCTCAGGTCACTGGAATCAATAAATTCAATCATTTCAGTTCCTTTAAATCTTGCCAGCCTGATTTCAGATTGCGCGATAAATCCTTGTGGGTCTTTACCAAATAGTAAGATGCCTGCTCTCGTCGGAACAGACTTTCCATCTTTTTCTGTCACTGCATTGGTATTCTTTAGAATATCTTCAAATGAAAGAGAACTTTCTTTTGTAATTCCTCTAACAGTCTCTTTTCTCTGGATATATTCGTTAACCTTATTTTTATCAATATCATCAAGTGTAGATCCCTCACAAATTTCAGAATCCCAGTAAGTTTTCTTTTTACGAAGTATAATCTTTTCAAGTTCCTCCGGCGCAATCACCGGGCTTTCACTCCCTGCCCTTTTGTAAGCAATCCCGTCAAGATAATACGGCTTGTTCGTTCCTTTAGCAACTTTCACTTCAATGACTTTCTTACCACCAAATACAAAAACTTTAATTCCCGGGCTGACTTCCGGCTTTATTTTCTGCCTGATTTTCTGCGATATTGTTTTTAGAGTTGAATCAGACACATCCTGACCAATTAACTCATTTTTATCAGAAATACCAAAATAGACAACTCCACCCTTGTGATTCAGAAATGCGCACATTGCCTTGAGTGCGCGCTCCATCTGTGCAGTTGATTTCTTGAATTCTACTTTTTCAGATTCGCCCTTCTCAATCACTTTCAGTAGTTCTTCTTTATTGTCCATACTATTAACTGGTTTTATAGTTTTTAAAAATGTTAATTTAAACCAATAACTTAGAAAGCTGGACCGCCCATAAGCTTTCCATTCTTTCTGTGGCTTATTATCTTACAGCTTATAAAAAGAAACACCCAACTCATCCATAACATCCCTGACATTCCTGCCCGAACCATAATCAACAAGCTTCTTTTTCACACCAGCATCATTCCCGGGACCAAAAGTAAGATAAAGCCCCCCGTTCCTGCCCCCGTAAACCCTGTGAAGATCATGCATAGCACCCACAACATTAACCCCCTCAATCCCCTCGCGCTCAAGCATAGACTTCACAAACTCGCACTGGTAATCCACATTGATCTCAGAAGCTAAAGAAAGATACTTATCACTCCGGGCAATCTCATCCATTGGAACATCACAATCCTCCATCCGCGAAACAACATGCAAAGCAATCCTCTTCACATTCTCAAGAACCCTGATATGCTCAGAAATCACCTGCCTGTCCGATTTATAATCCCCGAAAACCGCAGTAACCGCCCCGCACCCCGTATGTCCAAGAACAAGCAACTCACCGGTCTTCAGATGAGTAAGGCAATACATAACAGCTCCAATCGCCGAAACCGACCCGTCAACAACATTGCCTGCATTCTCAACAGTAAATATCTCACCCATCTTAGGCTCAATATCAGAGATAATATGTATATTTTCCCTCGAATCAGAACAATAGACAACGCACATTGTAGGCGCCTGCCCATTTAAATGCGCCGTATACAACTCCTCAGTACAGCCCTCGACATGGCGCCTGTTCCCTTCAAACACATCTTTAACAGTAATCATCACACTCACCCAACAATAATTGACACCGATACTTCCTCCATAAACTTTTTAAATGTAACCATACCTATACAGTTGAAGGTGATTTAATATCTCGTAAGAGACCGCGAACAGTGATGTGGTCTTTTCCGGATACATAGATCACCCTTTGACCAAAATTACAGGTGATTTATTATAGGAGCAATTAAACAACGATACATCAAAGGAGCAGCAAAGAAACTGGTTGAAAATTTCCCGGAACGTTTCTCAAAAGACTTCAACAAAAACAAAGAAGTGATCAAGGAACTCGACATTGTAGAGAGTTCTCATGTAAGAAACAAGATAGCAGGCTCAGTTGTGCACGTAGTAAGAAACAAGAAATTCTAAGTTCTTAAAACTTTAACTCACTTTGCGGACCTCAGAAAGATTAGTACCACCACTAACCCCTATAGGCACACCTGCAGTGATAATTACAATATCTCCTGATTTAAGCGCACCCCTCTCTTTCAGAGACTCTATGCCATCAGTGATCATGACATCCGTAGACTTATATCCTCCAGGTATCTTATGCGCAAAAACCCCCCACGTAAGCGCAGTCGTCCTCAAAACCTTATCTTCTGGCGTCATAGCATATATCGGCGACCTCACCCTGTACTTTGAAAGCGAACTTGCAGTCCTGCCGGTTTGCGTAAACGTAAGGATTGCATCTGCTTTAATATTCTCAGAAATCAGTGCAACTGCCTGTCCCACAATATCCGTCACACTCTTTTTCGAGACCTTTGTACTTATTTTAGAAACCATCTTCTCCTCAGTTGCCCTGCATATCTTATCCATGACCTTTACAGACTCCATAGGATACTCACCCTTGGCAGTCTCCTGCGAAAGCATAACCGCATCCGTACCAGTCAAAATAGCATTAGCAACATCCGTTACTTCCGCACGCGTAGGCCGTGGGTTATCCACCATGGAATTAAGCATATGCGTTGCAGTAATAACAGGCTTACCGACACTATTGCACTTCTCAATAATCTCCTTTTGAACCATCGGCAGCTCCTCAAACGGCATCTGGATACCAAGATCCCCCCGTGCAACCATGATGCCGTCAGACACTTCAAGGATACTTTCAAATTCGCGAACCGCATGCATATGCTCGATCTTTGCAATAATTTGCGTACTTGCACCCCTCTCCCTCAAAAACTTCCGAAGTTTCACTACATCCTTCTTATTTCTCACAAACGACACAGCTATATAATCCACATCATGAAGTATCCCGAAATTAATATCCTCTATATCCTTCTCAGTCAGCGACGGCAGATGAATATCAATTCCCGGCACATTGACCCCCTTTCTAGAACACAGAATCCCGTCATTCTGGACCCTGCAGATAATCTTATGCCCCGAGATATCCTTTACCTTAAACTCAAGCATAGCATCATCAACATAAATCATATTCCCCACTTTAATGTCCTGGATGATCTGTTTGTAGCTAAGCGTAGTCCCCATTACCTCATCAATGGTGTCTTTCACACTAAACGTAAACGTATCCCCTTTTTTCAGGCAGATGTCCTTTTTCAGATCCCCTGTCCTGATTTCAGGTCCCTTTGTATCAAGAAGAATAGCCACAGGATTCGAAAGCCCCTTATTCAACTCCTTCAGGTTCTCAATTTTTTTGCCCTGCTCCTCATAATTCCCATGCGAAAAATTAAGCCGCGCAACATTCATGCCTGCCCGCGCAAGCTTCTTGAGCGCATCCGCTGACTCTGTCTTCGGACCAATAGTACACACGATTTTCGTTCTGCGCATAAACATCACCATTACATATATTCAATCTCTCTATCTTATGCGCTCTTGTTTATAAATCTTAGCAAACATCATCCTCTAACATCGACATTTGTTGACAATCCCAAAACACTACCGCAACTTCCCATTAACCCTCTTCCTCAAAACACCAATCTTCTCCCGAATCTCAATTGCCTTCTCAAACTCAAGCCTTTCAGCAGCCGAATTCATATCAAACTCAAGAATATCAATAAGCCCCAGAATATCCTCCTTTGGCACACCATCCATCTGGCTCACATCAAGCTCTTCCTCCTTGATGATCCTGTCCTGTATCTTTTTCTCAATAGTCCTCGGGACAATCCCGTGCTTCTTATTATACTTCATCTGCACCTTCCGTCTCCTCTCAGTCTCATCAATAGCCCCACTCATAGAATCTGTGACCCTATCCGCATACATGATGACTCTCCCCGAACTGTTCCTCGAAGCCCTCCCCATAGTCTGTATCAGCGACCTCTTATTTCTAAGAAACCCTTCCTTATCAGCATCAAGGATTGCAACAAGCGACACTTCCGGCAGATCAAGCCCCTCCCGCAAAAGATTCACACCAATAAGCACATCAAACTTTTTGCTTCGAAGCCCCCTGATGATCTCAGTCCTCTCGAGAGTATCAATCTCTGAGTGAAGATACTGCACCTTAACACCCTTCCCTGCAAGAAACTCGCACAGGTCTTCTGCCATCCTCTTAGTAAGCGTAGTCACAAGAGTCCGATACCCGCTCTTAGTCTCTTTTTTTATATTATCAAGCAGATCATCCATCTGCCCTTCAGTTTTTTTGACAGTCACCGGAGGATCAACAAGCCCTGTAGGCCTCACAATCTGCTCAACAACCTGCGAACTTGAATCAATCTCATACTTCTCAGGAGTAGCAGACACATAAACAATCTGATTAATTTTCTTCTCAAACTCATCAAACTTCAGCGGCCTGTTATCAAACGCAGACTTCAGCCGAAAGCCATGCTCAACAAGGCTCTGCTTTCTCGAATGATCCCCATGAAACATCCCCCTAAACTGCGGCAAAGTTACATGCGATTCATCAATAATCACAAGAAAATCCTTAGGAAAAAAATCAATAAGCGTACTTGGCGGCTCCCCCTCCCTCCGTCCGTCGAAATGCCTCGAATAATTCTCAATGCCCCCGCAATACCCTGTCTCGCGGATCATCTCAAGGTCATAATTAGTGCGCTCCAAAAGCCTCTCAGCCTCATGCACCTTCCCCTCCGCCCTAAGCTCAATAATCCTCTTATCCCTCTCCTTCTCAATAGACTTGACAGCAGCATCAACCCTTTCCTCAGGCATAACAAAATGCTTTGCAGGAAAAACAAGATACTCCTTATATTCCTTTACAGGCATCAACGTAACAACATCAAGCATCCTGACCCTCTCAACCTCATCACCAAACATCTCAACCCGAAGAACCGACTCCTCATACCCCAGAAAAATATCAATCGTATCCCCCATCACCCGCACATTCCCTCTCTTGGGAGTCTTATCATCCCGGGAATACTGTATCTTCACAAGCCTGGAAAGAAGCTCTTTTTGCGCAATCTTCATCCCCTTATCAATCGACATAGTCATCTTCTTATACTCCTTTGGAGAGCCAAGCCCGTATATGCACGACACACTTGCAACAACGACTACATCTCTCGCCATGATCAAAGACGACGTAGCAGAAAGCCGCAGCCGGTCAATCTTCTCATTGATGGACGCATCCTTTGCAATGTAGGTATCTGTCCTTGCAAGGTACGCTTCCGGCTGGTAATAATCATAATAAGAGACAAAATACTCCACATGATTTTCAGGAAAAAAATCCCGAAGCTCATTATAAAGCTGCGCAGCAAGCGTCTTATTATGCGTTATGATAAGCGCAGGCACATTCCTCTGCGCAATGACATTAGCCATAGTAAACGTCTTACCGGATCCTGTCACCCCCAGAAGCGTCTGCGCCCTGTACTTCTTTCCAAGTCCATCTACTAGCTTAGAAATGGCCTGCGGCTGCGCACCGCAAGGCTTAAAATCAGACACCAGCTTAAAGTCAGTCATAATCTTTCTTTATGCAGATAATACATTTAAGAAGTTGGTGATTGATGTTCCCAAACACAGCCAGAAGAGGAAGCAAAACCTGCAAACAAAAAAAATAATAAAAAGCGCAAGAA
>DAOVYR010000099.1 GCA_030635525.1 Candidatus Nanohalarchaeota archaeon
CTTCTGTTTGACGTTGTCAATGTCGGGGGCAAAGAGATAACAAAGGGAGGAGTCAATGTCTATGTGTACGGCCCGACAATAGAATCTGGGGATGCAACTTGGACACTTATACCTGCGCTCAGCAATCCTTCGAGTATCTCTTCAGCCAATGGCTATATCACAACAACGGTTTCATCTATTGATCTACCGCCACCGGATCCATCTTTAGGTCTTCCCGGAGGGCGCCAGTCATTTGAATTGACGTTCGATCCAGCTCAGGTCCTTGACGGTGTCGAAGTCCCGACTAAATTCTATGCCAGCTTATGTTATCCATACACTACAGAAACAATGACACAGGTTGAAGTAACCTCTAAAAATGAATTGCGTGCAACAGGAATCCGCAGCTCAAGAAAGGACACTATCAACGCAGCAGGACCTATACACCTGTCAGTTCAGGGTGATGGTAATATAAGAGCAGGAGGAGTAATACCGCTTGTTTTCAAGGTCAATGATGTTGGCGGCGGTTTTGCAACCCTGAACAATTGCGGGGTGGACCTCGCGTCAAATGTGAGAAACAGGGTAAAAGTTACCGTTACTGTTGATGGGAATACTGCAACGTGCAGCCCCGATAATGGCGAAGTAAGAATCAAAAATGGTGTAGGTACATTGTTCTGTACATACAAATCTGATGCTTCCAGTGCGCCGCGACGCACTTACATGGTAAAAGCGACAGCAGAATACAAATACTATGTGACTTCAACCGCAACGGTTACAAATATCGGCTCGTCGCTGGATGGAGATACATCAGAAGATAGTGATGCAGAATCCTAAATGAAGGATGAAATCCGATATATCATCATTCCAGATTCTTTTCAATTTGCTCTCTAAACAATACTACCTCTTTTTTGAACCTTTTGATAGTATTCACAACATGATCTTCCTGGACCTTCAGGCTTTCCGCAACTCTTTTAATCGCCTCATCAGAATCTGATATCTGCGTAACTTCCTGTTTAGCGCTTTTTACATCACCGTAACTCTCGCGCATCCTCTCAATCCCTTCAGCATCATTCGTCTTCACAAAATAGAACAACTGCTTATTTATTTTCCTGAGCGCCTTCCATTCACTGAAAAGCGCTTTAGCTGCCTGAGGCGCTTCACTCAGACCTTTAGCACCAAGCTCAGCAGTAATTTGTTTTGCAAGCATATCTTTTTTCGTCTCAATACTCCCGATAAGGTCGCCAGCCACAAACTCAACCCTGACTACCCCGTCCTGTATCTTGTGGGTCTTCAGGATTTTGATTGACCCTATTTCTTTTGTGGACTTTACATGGGTGCCGCCGCATGCTTCGACGTCGTGACCACCTATTTTGATAGTCCTTATTGTTCTTCCCGGGCATGCACCACCCTGGTAAAGTATAAACCCGTATTTGCCTTCTGCCTCAGACCGCTCCATATTTTGAATCTCTATATTTATGTTCTCCCTGATAATCTTGTTTGCTGCCTCTTCAACTTTTTTGATTTCAGCACCCGTAAGATTATCATAATGTGTAATATCAAGCCTTGCACCCTGCACAGACTTGTGGGCACCCGCCTGCCAGATATGAGACCCAAGGACCTGCCTTAGTGCGCCGCCCAACACATGGGTTCCTGTATGGAGTTGTGTCAATATCTTTCTTCTTCCCGTATCAACACACCCGGGGACCATGTCACCGACCTTAAAACTACCCACATCCTTCACCTCATGAAGAATAACATTATCAACTTTAACCACATCAAGGACCTCTATATCATTTATGGCTCCGGTATCATGGTCCTGGCCGCCGCCCGTCGGATAGAATGCCGTTTTGTCAAGGACAACCCATTTGTCTTTTATGATTTTTTGGACCTTTGCTGTAAAATCAGTATTCGACGAGCCATAATAAAGAAGCTCTGTTTCCCGGAGTCCTGTTATGTCTATATCAACTTTTTTCGCTTTGCGCTCTGTAGACTCGTGGCTGCGCGCCATCTGCACATAGAAATCCCCTGGTATGTGGACATCAACTGACGTATCTGATGCCACCTTTTCAATCAACTCAGGAGTGATACCATGAGATTCATAAAGCTCCAGGAGTTTGGATTCCTCAAATTTAGTTTCTTTCTTAAGGATATTTGCTATTATCCTTTTTGAGCGGTGCATTGTTTTTTTGTATTTTTCCTCTTCAATCGCAACTATTTTTTCCACATTGCCGATGTTCTCCTTGAGTTCAGGAAACATTGGCTTCAGATAATCTGCATGCTGGCACGCAATATCGTGAACAGTAAAATCGAAATTGTATCGGTCTATGAAATTGAGGGCGCGCCTTAAGATTACTCTTAGATTATAGCCACCGCCTACATTAGATGGTATGGCACCATCGCTGATAGCAAATAAAAGAGTTCTTGCATGATCAGCAACCGCATAAAGTGCCTGCATCGGCTCAACAGTCTTCATCATTTGCGGGACCGTAAGGCCGATGGATTTTGCGGCATCAAGCTTCGCTTTTTCTATATCACTCACTTCATCCATATCGAGATTGCCTGCAATTACCGAATATTTCTCAAAAGCTTTCTCATCAATCTCAACATTTGACAGGCCTTTCATCTTTTTAGTAACCGGACCGAAAAGCGAATCATAAGCTGCAGGAGTGCCGTTTGAGAACCACACAAGCCGCTCATGCCCCCATCCGACATCTATTACTTTCACCGGAAGATCCGCATATGTGCTCATGTCTTTTGACTGGAACTGCATAAACACAGAATTCACAAGCTCAAGCCCTCTTGAGAATGTTTCCATGCATGGCCCGAATGCAGAGAAATCAGGCATTGCCCAGACATCTTCTGTATATACGAGCTCTTCCGGAGGGATGCCCATCACACCTGAAAGAAACCTGAAATTCAGGTCAATGCATCGATCTTTGAAGTAGCCCTCTTTAGGGTAACCAAACGCATGCTGGCCTGACATGACAAACGAAGTGAGATGCCTGCCGGTTATCCCGACATTCGGTATATCCGGGAACCTGAGACACACCTGGGGCACAATAAGCGGGTTAGCAGGATATTCAAATGCCATATTCCCTTTCTCGATTCTCTGGAAGTCCTGGATAGAAGCGATTGTAAAGTACAGATCAGGTCTCCAGCGATCCACTACAGGATATCTCGGTATTGAGGTGTGCCCTTCTTTTTTGAAGAACTTCTCAAATTCCTTCCACATCCCTATGTAGTCCCACTTCTTTTTTGTGATAGTATTGTTTATGAAATCATAACTCTGGCATGTGGAATCCGCGCATGTGGCCCTGTCAGGATCAAGTGTCCAGAAGTTCTTTTTGCAGTTGGGACAGGTCTTCCTTACAAACCCTTCCTGTTTGAAGAGCTCTACTTGATAGTGTTTCTTCCAGTCTTTCGCAAACTCTTTTTTGATTGCCGGTTTAGTCAGCATTTTTAATCACAAATTATCTTCTCTCTTTTTCCTGCATTCTTATCCTTGTTTGCTTTGCCTATATATTGTCATCTGACCCATTTAAATGTTAAGCATGATTGATGAGAATTAAGTGCGCGCTGCTCTCTTACATCGCAGCTTCAATATCAATAGCAATGGCTAAGAAATCCATGTTGTCTTCAAGTATTGGTTCAGACCATGAGTTCATGATTATCTATGTTGGTTATAATTTTAAATATCTATCATGCGAACCTATTCTTTGGTGGGATATATGAGCGCAGAAAAAGCAAAGCTAAATGATAAACAAAAGATAAAAGCAATCTCAAGGCAGATTATTGACGACATCATAAGCAGTAAAATAAACAGCCCACAGAAACTGGACTACAGCAAACGCAGGCTTTCCAAAGAGCATGGCCTCGTGCGCATCCTCAGGAACTCAGATATTCTTTTCCACGCAAGAAAAAAAGAAGTAAACGCAGTATCAATTCTTGTGAAAAAGCCGGTAAGGTCCATATCAGGCATCTCAGTCGTAGCAGTGATGTCAAAACCCGCCTCATGCCCCGGAAAATGCATCTATTGCCCGCAGGGCGATAATGCGCCAAAATCATACACCGGCCTGGAACCTGCTGCAAGACGCGCGAAAATGTTTGACTATGACCCATATAAGCAGGTAAGGAACCGCGTAAAACAACTGAAAGCAATAGGCCACTCTATAGACAAGATTGAGCTGATAATCATGGGAGGCACATTCCCGTCATGCAGCAAAAGGTACCGGGCATGGTTTGTAAAAAGATGCTTCAATGCACTTAACCAAAAAGAATCACGAACCTTGAAAGGTGCGCAAAAACTCAACGAAACCGCAAAGTCGCGCTGTGTCGGCCTGACAATTGAAACAAGACCGGACTTCTGCAAACAGGAACATATTGATGCAATACTTTTGCTCGGCGCCACAAGAGTCGAGCTCGGCGTCCAGACACTTTCAGACAGGATATACAAAAAAGTCAACCGGGGACACACAGTAAAAGACGTAGCAGACGCAACAAAAAGACTAAAAGACTCTGCATTTAAAGTTGTGTATCACATGATGCCCGGACTCTTCCAGGACGAGAGTGAAGATATCGAAACATTCCATAAGCTTTTCAAAAACCCGGGTTTCAGGCCGGACATGCTAAAGATTTACCCTGTGCTTGTGATCAAAGACACAGGACTTTACGACATGTACAAAGAGAGAAAATACAGCGCACTCACAAACAAATCCGCAACAGCGCTCGTCGCAAAACTCATGGAAAAAGTCCCGCGCTATGTAAGAATCATGCGCTGCCAGCGCGACATCCCGATGGAAAAGATTGTAGCCGGACCGACCGCAGGCAACCTGCGGGAAATGGCAGAAGACCTCATGGAAAAAGAAGGCATAGAATGCAACTGCATACGCTGCCATGAAGCAGGACACATGCATTATAAAAAAGGAATCATACCCGAGAAAGCAGAAATCTACACAGAAAATTACAGCGCATCAGAAGGCAAAGAACACTTCATAACCATTGAAGACAGGGGAAAAAAGTGCATACTTGGCTTTTTGAGATTGAGAATACCATCCCCCGACCCTGAAAGAAAAGAAATCAACAAAAATACAGCACTAATCCGTGAACTAAAAGTCTTCGGCACATCACTCGA
>DAOVYR010000094.1 GCA_030635525.1 Candidatus Nanohalarchaeota archaeon
CAGGCTTATTTTTTCTACTGTGAGGCCTTTGACTTTGTCCAGAAGGTTTGTGATTACTTCTTCGTTTTCTTCCGGCGCTAAGGTGCATGTGGAGTATACTAGGCTTCCGCCGGGCTTTAAGGCATGTATTGCGTTTGTTGTTATGTGTTTCTGGAGTCTTGAGAGGCCATGTATCAGGGTTTCGCTCCATCTTGAGAGGACTTTCCAGTCTTTCCTGATTGTGCCTTCTGCTGAGCAGGGGGCGTCCAGGAGTATTTTGTCGAATTGTATGTGGGAGGCGTTTAGTTTTGCTGCGTCCATTCTTGTTACGATGGTGTTTATTATGCCGCTTTTGTCGAGGTTGTACCTGAGGGCTTTTATGCGCGACATGTTTGAGTCGTTTGCGATTATGAGACCTGTGTTTTGCATCATCTCTGCCATCTGGGTTGTTTTTGAGCCAGGGGCTGCGCATGTGTCCAGTATTGTTTCGTCTTTTTTGGGGTCAAGTACAAGCGGAGGGATCATGGAGGAGGCTTCCTGTACGTAGAAGTAACCGAGGAAATGTTCTAGGGTGTTGCCGAGTGCGATGTCGATCTTATTTTCGAGCCAGAAACCATGCGGGGTCCAGGGGATGGGTTTGAGGGTGAAGCCCTGGTCTTTTAGTCTTTTTGTGCATTCGGTTGCGGTGGTTTTAAGTGTGTTGATTCTTATTGCACGTCTCAGGGGGATTTTGCAGTATTTAAGATAGGTCTTGTTTTCGCGCCCTAATAATGCGTGAGATCGTGCTTTGAAGTCTGAAGGGAGTATTATGTCTTGTCTCATTGAGGTTCACAACTTTTATGTCTTTTTGGGGCAGGTCTACGATGTAGCCTCTGCCCATGCCGTGGCCTGCAAGCGCGCAGTTTATTGCCAAGGTGCTTGCGATTTTTTCTGTGCCGTTTGATTCGTGGATGTGACCGAAGATGTGGATGCCGGGGTTTTTTGCTGATATAAATCGGCGGTATTCCATGGAGCCTGCGTGGGGGGCGGACCATGCGCGGTCAAGGATGCCGTAAGGCGGGTAGTGGGTTATCATGACCAGTTTTTCGCTGTCGATATCTTTTACTGCGTCAAGGGCTTCTTCGAGACTGAATGGTGTGCCTGGGCCGATGCATAAAAAATGGTAATCTTTGTGTGCGAAAATTCCGTGATTATTTATTGTGACATGTTCGCTTTTATAATTGAGGTCCCGGTCCCAGTTGCCCGGGGTGATGAAACTTCTTGTCTTTTTTGCATCCAGCTCTTTGAAAAAGTGATAGGCAAGGTGGTTGTCCAAGAAGTCGCCGGCATTGATGAATATGTCAATGTTTTCGGTTTCGATTGTTTTTAGAATGTTGCCGCATAGTGCGGCGCTTCTGTGTATGTCGGAGGTGCATAGCAGTTTCATGTTTATATAGGGGATGACAGCAACTATAAAAACATATGTGTTTTTACAGGGCGTTTATTGCCTGTAGCTGCTTGCGCAGTTTTACTATGGAGCGCTCGACGATGTCTACGCTTTTTGCGCCAGTACATACTATTTTCCCGGAATTGAATATCAGAAAGACGACTTTTGGTTCGCCAAGCCTGTAGACAAGACCAGGGAACTGCTCGGGTTCATATTCGCATTCGCCCAGTTCAAATACTATCTTGTTTAGGTCGAGTTTGGATTTCAGGTTGGCTGATGCGACTATGTTTACGATTTCAACGTCTGTTTTACCTTCTACCTTGATTCCAAGGTCCCGGAATGCCTGGACGGTTTTCTTGATTGCTTTTTTTGCGTCATCAAATGATTTGGAGCCGGAGCAGATTATTTTGCCTGTTGTGAATATGAGGGTTGATGCCTTGGGGTCTTTTACGCGATAAACGAGACCAGGAAAGGATTCGGGTTCGTATTCTGCCTCGTGCAGGTTTGCTGCAAGCATCTCAAGTGAGAATTTTGTGTGTGTGTTTGCGGATACCACTATGTTTTGTATTTTTATTTCAGCGTCTTCGACAATCTCTTTTTCAGCCACTTTTTCTGTGTCGTTAGAAATGTCTTTTCCGGTCACGTTTTCTGTGTCATTAGAAATGTCTTTTCCGGTCACGTTTTCTGTGTCGTTAGAAATGTCTTTTCCGGTCACGTTTTCTGTGTCGTTAGAAATGTCTTTTCCGGTCACGTTTTCTGTGTCATTAGAAATGTCTTTTCCGGTCACTTTTTCTGCGTCGTTAGAAATGTCTTTTTCGGTCATCACATCATCTCTTTATTTATTAATTTTTTGGATTTATTGATGGTTATAATATAATAGATTTCTTTATATATCTTAAGCCATTTTTGGGAGATATTGAGATGAGCATTAGCATTCTTTCGTGCTTTTGAGAATAAATAATGGACAGCATATCGGAGTATTCCTGTGATTTATGACTGCCCTCGGGAGGCAATTGTCCTTACAGAATGCACATATCATCTACTGGAAAAGTTTCATTACTTCTCCCTGAGCCATCTTGACTTCTCTTATGTTAAGCAGAGCGTTACAATGTTCGCATATACCTTTTTGTTTGCCCCATGTCCAGTCAAATATGCCCTCGCATTTTGAGCAAACAACTTTGATTTTCAAAATACCGCCTCCGCTAGTGATTATATGATATTGAAGATATTTCAATATCTCGATATAGTATTATGAGTTTTAATCTTTATAATACTTTATGTATTTTATGAAATATTTTCAGGAAGGGTATAATTTATATGTGCCTGGTCAAGTGTGAAAATATGAGCAATGCCCTGAAAAGACGACTGCCAGAATGTCTGTTTTACCGGTACGTCAATGGACAGGGATCATCATCAGCTCTGCTTTATTCCACTGATGCCGTCAATCATGAAATCTTTGCCAATTATGTAGGGATAGTATACCAGCTCAATGTCGTCAAAGTTGTTGAAAAGGACTTTTGCTTTTGCATATACCTGCTCTTTTGTGAGGGCAGGTTTTAGTACCTCACCATCAATCTGGACGAGAACGGGCTCAATGTCAAATGTTTTGAGGTCTGCTTTTTTGGTTTTTGAGTATGTTACTGCAGCGCTCCCCTTGGCTTCTTCTACGAACCCCGAGCTTATGAGTGTGCTTAGGGAGGATATGAGGTTTGTGTAGTTCATGCTGGATTTCTGGACTAGTTCGTCTTTTGTCATCTTTTTTGTGAGGTATGAGAGTACTGTAAGATTGTCGTCGGTCAGGTCCATAGAGGATTCTCTTGTGCGGTTTCCGTCGCGGTAGAGGATTTTTCCTTTCATGCCATCTATAAGGTAGTGATTTGATGATTTGGATACGCGAAAGCAGGGGTAATATATTTTTTTGACTTTGCCGAGGCGCATCTCTATTTCCTGTTTGCTTATTCCTGCAAATGACATTATGCCGTCTGTGATCTTTGGCTGGTCTGTTACACTTACGGTTACTCCGCCGTGTTTTGTACGGCGCGTGCGGATATCTACGAACAGGGGCATCTCGCGGCCCAGTATGAGGGCTGTCCCGGGGTTGAGGTTTTTTATCTCGTTTTCGAGGCCCGATGTTATGCCTTCAGCATAGGATACTGCTTTTAGGTCGTTGGGGTTTGTGATTTTCAGGATTATCTGGGTGTTGCACTGGGACAGGACGTTTTTGTCGACGCGCGCAGGCCTTTGCGAAATTATGCATAGGCCAAGACCGAATTTTCGACCTTCGCTTGCGATGCTTCTTGTTATTTTCGAGGATGCTCTTACTTCTCTTTCAGGGCAGAAGTTGTGGGCTTCTTCTACTATGAGGAAGAGGGGGGGAATGCGGCCTACTTTTCGCTGCTCAAAGATGTCGCTCATTATTTTGAATGCCACGATGGCCTGTATTTCCGGATTTATACCGCGCAGGTTTATGAGTGATGCTCTTCCCTGTTTTACTATGTCCAGCAGTTTTGTCGGGGTTTTTGAGAAGAGTTTCATGTCTTTTATGATTTCCAGCATGTTTATGACATTCCATTTTGATGAGCTGTCGCTGTTGCTTATATGGGTGATGATGTCATCAAGTGTGTAGCTGCCTCTTGATTTTGCTTCTCTGGTGGCGGTATATAGAAGACCCATCTGGGATGAGGTGGCTTTGGTTGGGAAGAGCTGGGCCAGTTCGTGTGCGGTGAGGTTTTTGTCTGAGAATGTCAACTGTTTTGCACCGGGATTGATTCTCGGGTCAGGGCTGTATTCTGATACATTGTAGGATTTAGGCGTTATGCCGTACTTTTCCATTAATGCGGTTTCTTTAGGGTTGTCGTTTTTGAATTTCAGTGTGCTGTATTCACCGTGGGGGTCTATTACTACGACAGGAATGTTCTGTTCAAGGAGTTCTTCTAATATTACGGCGACAGTGTATGATTTTCCGGAGCCTGTTGCTGCAAGGACGCCCACGTGCTTGGAGATCAGGTCCTCGGGGTCGAGGTAAACCGATACGTCTTTGTTTGCGTCAAGTTTTCCTATGTAGAGACCGCCGGATGAGAGATTAAGTGTCTTGTTTATGACTTCTTTGTCTGCGGTGTAGACGAGGGTGGATGGCTTTACAGGGGTTTTGGGGGTTAAAAGTGCGCCTTTTTCGCGGTAGCCAAGTATTATGCATTGTGCGATGTTTCGGCCATCAGGATGGCCTTCGATGTTGTCGATCTGGGCGAGTATCCATTGTTCGTCTTTGTTTTTTACTGTGATAAAGTCCAGTTTGTTCACGTCTTTGTATGCGCGAAACCTGAATGTTTTTGTGCCTGTCTTCCCTACTACTTCCCCTATTAACATGTGACCACCTGAATCGTGCTATTAATAGTGATGTTCATTTTTAAAAACCTTGCCTGAGCAAAAGATTTATAAGTGTTTGTTACTATTATTTAGTAATGGTGATTTTATGATCGGTAGAAGTGATGATCAGAGATGTTTGAGACGACCGCTGATGTTCCAAGTTGATTATATCAATGAGAAGAAGAGAGCCATTGAGCGCAATAAGATGCTTGTGGAGAACCCTGTAGGGGGCGCGTTTAAGGTATCTAATGGCAAGTTTCTTTGCGAGGTTGTCCTGAGCGAGTATGGTGTCCAGGTTAAGTGCAGGGACTGGAGAGGTCGGGCAGAGACGATACATACAAGGAATATGTTCCTCTGAGCTATTGCATCATCTGGAAGGGTTGCTGCTGCTGTTCGACTCCGTCGGTTATTGTTGCGCTTTCTATGATTA
>DAOVYR010000212.1 GCA_030635525.1 Candidatus Nanohalarchaeota archaeon
AACCTCACTCATCCTCAACCTCAGGCTGCACCATCTGCGACGCCCTAAGCATAATATCCTCCCTGTGAACCGCACTCTCCTTAATCTTCCCTGCAAACTCAACAGCCTTGGAAGCATCGCCAAGCTTAACATAAGTATCTGCAATATGCCACAAAAGAAACTCATCCTCCGGACGTTTCTCAAGCATAGAAAGATTAATCTCAAGCATCGCACCCCAATCCTTCTGAAAATACGCATCAGTCGCCTTCTTAAGCATCACCGCATCATATATCGGATGAACCATCACAACACCTCAAAAACAATAAATAATATATAGTAACTCAAATAATATATACATACAGGTGATTTTCATAGTATGGGCAAGGACAAAACTGGTAATATTCGATAATCTTTATCAGGAAGGAGAAAAAGACATCCTCTTCAACTACTCCGGACCTCACCCGGAAAAATTCTACAACAAGATACGCTCAATGATGCACGACATATTCAACATCCCAAAAGGCCGCATCCAGGAAATGAACTACACATGGGAAACACAGGACAACGCAGACAAATTCAACATCCGCTGGCGCGCCGTCAAAGAAATGGACATCTACACATACCTCAGATACGACATAATAATCAACGGGAACTCCAAAGAAGGCCATGGCTCCGTCTCCGTAAGACTAAAGCCAAGAATAATCACAGAATACCCCCAGGACACATTAATCCAGCAATCCATCCTCTACGAAATGGCACGCCGCTTCTGGCACAATGCATTCTACGCCAAGCAAAGGCAAAAATGGATGGAAGAAGGAAGAAACCTGGCCGCAGAATTTGAAAACACCCTAAAGGAATACGGAGAAGAGCTGAGACATCATGGCAGAATTAAAGTACACTGACGAACTCACCCACGAATCAGACAACATCGTCATAAAATTCAAGGGAAAAGAACCATTCCGCATCAGGAGACACGTACAAAGTATCCTCATGAAAACACTCGAAATAGACACACCAAAATTCTACCTTCACTACCTCGGCTGGGACTCAACATGCGGCACCTTCAAAGCAGAATGGCAGGCCTACAAGCCATGGGACAGATGGACAAGTATAAATTTCATTGTACGTGCATGGGGTCAACAGACCTTGGGCGACCCTGAAAAAAACGGCTGGATGAAACTAAAACTGGTAGGCACCCTCACCACATCATACGAATACACCCACAGCATCCAAAGATCACTCTGGTGGTCCTACAACTACCTCTTCTACAACAAGAACCGGCTGGAAATATTCGAAGAAGCAAGAGACTATTACTTCAGAGTATTCAACGAGATAAAAAAACTATATGGAATATACCAAAAAGAAGACACAGTAGCCGCAAGAATCTAGTATCCTCTCATCCTGTCCTGCATATTCTTCAAAATATCAAGTATATGCTCATTCTGCGTCCTCAGATCCTTTATTTCAAGAAGAATCCGGCTCACATCAGAAGAGCTAACTCCGCTCCTATCCCCAACAGGAGACACCTGCTCAAAAAACTCCTTTCTCTCATCATTTGTCGAAACATGATCCGTAGGCATCAAAAGAGGCTCATCCCTGCGCGGAGGCTCCCTGTCCATGGCCCTCGGAAGCACAAGCGGATCAGTAAGCTCAGGCATCTGCGAATTCGAAACAGCACCCTTATCTGCAAACGGATCCTGATCCTGCGCAGCCCCCGGCTCCACAAGCGCAGGCTGCGGCTTCGGCTGGCCCTCCTGCCTGTAAGCACTACTCAACTGCCCGCTGCTACCCTCAAGCACCTTCTTCGAATACGCATTGGAATCATCAAACGCTTCATCAATCTCCTGATCAATACTCCTCTTATGAAACGTCATTTTCAGCTTATCCACAAACCCGCTACTTATCACAACCACCCGTCATCCTAAAAAACTATTTATTCAGGCTACAATATAATTATACAATACACTATTAACACACAGGAATATATAAATATTGGAATCTTGTGAACAACCATGACAGAACAGGAAAAAAAGAAAGACACCGAAAACCCAAAAGAAAAATACACAGACAACAGATGGACTGATGCAAACGACCCCGTCAACTACATCATCGGAGTCACCCCCGGGTTCTCGCAGTTTGAACAGGGCGAAGAAAAACTGACAAACATGGGTCTTGCCCGAAAGATCATGAAAGCCGCGCGCCTCGGCTTCGACTTCTGCCAGATAGACTACGAAGCCCTCTCGGAAATGTTTGAGGCAGACATAAAAGAACAGATAGCACACATCAAAGAAAGCCAGGGAAACATCGACATAGGCCGCAAATTCGAAGTAGGCCTCCACCTCCAGACCGACATTGATCTGTGCATCGCCGGCGCATACGAATGGAAAATCATGCACGAGCGCCTAACAAAAGGCGCATTCTCAGCAAGAAGATTAATTGAAGCAAAATACCTCCTCTTCCACACCTCATCACGCATAAGACCCCACGTGACATTTGACGTAGGTCAGCAGGAAGCAAGAGTAGCCCTGTACTCCTTCGACGGGAAAAACCTTGCGCAGTTCATGCAGGA
>DAOVYR010000104.1 GCA_030635525.1 Candidatus Nanohalarchaeota archaeon
CCTTGTCAACAACCGCCGGCATGTCTTGCATGCCCCACACATATCACCAAAGGTTGTTGATACGCAAAGATTCCGCATACGGCTATATTCAAGCGTTTACGATTGAATAGGCGGGAATATGACTTATC
Organism: Candidatus Nanohalarchaeota archaeon; assembly: GCA_030635525.1. GTDB lineage: Archaea > EX4484-52 > EX4484-52 > EX4484-52 > B79-G9 > B79-G9. The sequence goes on from DAOVYR010000104.1 coordinate 129, forward strand.
ATATTCGCCGCACTCAATAGAGTAGCGGAATCTTTAGCGTTTCAGAAGACCCGTCCCCCTTCTTCCCGCGACTCTTATCTTTCCTCCTCAACTTCACCCTGGAAAGTTCAACCGCCAGAACTCCGACCACCACAAGAAGCATAACAATAATAACATCATTCCACTCAATTCCCTCACTCTTCACCTCTGCCTCCTTCAATTGCACAGATACCTGGTCGTACTCGCGCCCGTCCTCTGTAACAATATCAAAAACAATAGTGCGTGCATGCCATGTGCTGGAATGATACTTGATCGTGACCGTCTTCACCTCACCCGCATCAATTCTTTCAATTCTTTGAGGCTCAACAATCCACCCGAGTGGATACTCGTAGGGTATAATCAGGACATTTTCAAGAGTCTTATTTGACATAATAGTCAGGTTAATCTCATCCTGGCTATTCTTTGTCTCACTCACAAAAAAATTATCACTTTCATGCACTGTACTATTCACCACATTAAAAGACATCTGCCCCCATTCAAAACGCTCATAGCACTGGTAAACACTAATATTCGCCCTAATATCCCCTGCAACATCCGCCATCCAGCAGTTATGGAACAAAAAAGTCCCTCCCGGCTCCAGTGCCTCAACTTCGCTCCAGGTTGTCTTAAGGAACACCGAATCCTTATATAGGTCGGCCCTCACCTTAACAACACAGCCCGCAGAACCGGTATTTTCAACATTCATCAAAATTACCTGCGGCGCCCCATCGACACTGGCAGAATAATTCACATAATCTACCCCTGCCTGGATCTTGCCGCTGACAGAAATATATATCGGCGGCGCATACACAAAAGACGCAGAAAGAATTAAAAATACAATAAACCCCGGAACTGCGCACCTCCACCCTGCAAGATTCTTTTTCATACACTTCCCCTCTCTCTTAGCCGATAACCGCAACTGCCTCATCGGTATTTCAGCAGCCAATTGCCGATATCATATTTTGGCAGGTAAGATATTATATTGATATCCCCTGAATAATTACCCATTTCACGGGAATTGAAGCAAATGCTGATCTGTCCGCTCTCCAAAGGTCCAAGAATCATCTCCTCACTGCTCAAATCCACAAAAGAGGATATATTCCCGCTCATTACGAGCCTTAATTTTGCAGGAGAATTGAATTGATTTGAAACATCAATAAACTTCGTTGACCTGCCCCCTAAAGGCAATCTCCCGAAATTCAACTCACTGGTCTGTGCAGCAAAACCAATCTTCGTCTCAGGTCCTGTTATTTTTATGACCTGGGCAGACATACCAAAATGATTCGTGTCTTCTATGAAAAGGTATTCCAAAGCACCCCACGTAAGAACTGCAATAGCAACCAAAAGAATAACCACTATCTTCCTTGACATCAGTCCATCCTCCAGTATACATAAAGCCCTAGCAAAAGCATAATGATCACGACAATCCACCATGGGAACTCACTTTTAGCATCTTCCGCCTGAGTTATCTTCTTTGGGATTGTTATGATAGAAGGCACCTCAATTGTCTCCTCCCGAAGAGCATTCCCTGTAATATAATTCACTCTTGAATTGGCCTTATATTCCCCTGATTTAATGCCTTCCTTCTCAAGCCAGTATCCGGACAAAATTGCAACCTGTCCGGGCCCAACTTTTTTCAACTGGCCATTAGCTATGTTTTCAGCAGCCAGCCCGAAATTGTCAAATAGTTCGACCATCTCCAGCCTTGCAGTGATTGTAGTAGTGCCGGTATTCTTAAACAAAACATCAACCCGTACCCTGTTCTCTGCCACTCTCTCAGCTTCCATATCAATAATATTGCCATCTCTTGCAGCATATCCCGGGATATTAAAAACAAATATCACCCTTGTCACTCCGATTGAAAATATTCCTGCTCCTTCCCCCCCGCCTGTCATCTGCGGCTGCAAATTGACTGCTCCCGCATGATAGCCGGGCTCAGCATCCTTTGGAATTTTCAATATCAAAGTAACTTTCTTATTGTATCTTACCGAAGACCCCCCCGGTAAAGTTATCAAATGGGTTTGCGTAGGCGAAATCAGTATTGATTTTTGCGGTATCGTAATCCACGAAGAAATATCTTCCTCAGACGCCTCACTCGGGATAAAAGTATAATATGTCCGCTTCTCTCTCTCATATATCGAAGCATGCACCGGTATGTAACTCACGCCAACAAGAATATCCTGCTGGGCATTACTCATAACATAAAACTCCACCAGTCTTTCACTCCCTCTCGGCACAGATCCAAGATCCAAAGCACCGGGCGCAGCACCAATAGAAATGGCATTTGCTGAAGGAACAATAGTAAAAAGCGCAAAGAAAAAAATCAGGACCCTCGATATAACACACCGTGCTTTGTTCTCCGCAACATCTCCCGTCAAACCAGATTCATACATCTCAGACCACTTATTCCAAATTCACACATTCTATATCAACATGTCTATATATCTCCTTGTAGATAAGATATAAATATCTAACTCCGGTTATCAAAAAATAGGCACAATTTCTAACCATACTCAAGGCAAACATACAACAGAACAAACTTAACACAAAACGCAATCAGTCATTCCAGACAAACATTGTGTGATATACGTGGGCTACGATATATATATTCGACTTATCAAAACATATATATATACAAAAAGCACTAAAATACTGTATCGACATAACAATAGCACAAGTAAAATCCTGTGATGGGATTCAGTATTAAATAACCGCATGCAATGACTTAAGGGATTATTGTATTCATGTGGTAACGCGGTTGATTCATCAACTGTATCTGAACCGCTTTTTGGTTTAGGGGGAGATAAAATGAACAAAAGGGGAGAGATATTAATAATAGGGCTATCTAATGCCTTTGTAATAGCAGTCATATTACTTATTTCTATATTTAGCAATACCGACACCGGATACGCACAATTCACCGGAAACGATACAATAACCATTTCTATAAATATTTCACAAAGAAGCATGGTTGACATAAATCCGGGCAATCTTTCCTATGGTCCCCTTGACCCTGGCAGTGTTGGTGACAGTGACGACGAAAACACAGGAAACTACAGCGGGGTGTGGATAGAGAACATTGGCTCAACAAACATAACAAAAATCTGGTTCAATAGCACATACCCATCGCAAACTCCATTTGGGTCTGGTGACCCTCAGGCCTACGATGCAGGAAATTTCGTCGTTATTGCAAACGAAAGCACAGGCACGTACTATTTTCCGAACAGGGTGGAATATCCAAGAACAGATGAAGACACATTATATGTGACGCCTCCGGGCACTTTTGACTTTTCAAACGGCGACATCTTCGGAAGATTCAGAAACGCCTCCGATGAGTATTTCTGGGCTGTTATGGTTGGCGCCAGCGGAAATTGTTCTGATGGCACATTATATTATGGTGGCACTGCACATACAAAAGATGAAACCGGAGATGTAAATTTAGATGACGGCAGTCCTTCACCACGCGTATTAGTATCCACCGGAGTCGGCTGGAGCGCCACTAACGTAACATTTCCTGCTGCCGGTGGTGCAGATTACTGCGTCAGTATCCCGGACGATTGCAGCAAAGTAATCTTTAGCAGGTGGAACGCAGATATTCCTGGTGCAGGAGGGACAGTCTGTAAAGACATTGGCTATTTCATGAACTCGACAGCTGATGCGTTATTTCCTGGCAATGTCTCCAAAGGCAACATAAAAGTATATGTTCCATACGGTGTGCCAATGGGTACTGTTAAAAACGGTCTCCTGACAGTTTATGTAAGCAGCTAATAAAGAGAAGGGAAAAAATCAAAAAAAATCATATTGCATTGCACTATGTGCATTCAAAATAAAAAAAGAGAAAAAGGGGAGATAAAATATGAAAGAGAGAAAAATAGGGGAAAGTAAAATACTGGTAAGTTTTTTTGGAATAGTGGTGATTGCACTATTGGCATTCATAACCACAGGACAGGAACTGGGAGACGCCATAAACGTGACAGACAACGCGACAATAATGGTGTCCCTAAACACAAAGACCATGATAGATATTTCACCTCAGAACATGAGTTTCGGTACAGCCGACCCCGGAACCAGAGTAGGCAACTATACGAATGATGAATTATTCGGTGTTAGCAAAACAGGATTCCAGTTGGAAAACATTGGCTCAACAAACATAACAAACATGTGGCTGAACATCACACAACCATCTGAACGACCGTTTGCAACAGGTGATAGCAGCAAATACGATGCAGCAAACTTTATAAGTGCAAGTATAAACTCAAGTCCTGACAACATGACTATAATCGCTCAAAACACTATGTCATTCATAGATCGCCTGGAATACAACGAAACAAGAGAACTTGTTTATCTAAACTTGCCTTCAGACACGAGATCACACGGCAGGCTAAGGTCCGGTCACAACGAGTTCTTCTGGGCATTAAGTACCACAGGAACAGATTGTAACGCAAGTGCAAATGCTGTAACATTCACAATAGGTACTGTAGCCCACAACCAGACTCAAACAGGTACAATTGACTTGGTAGGTGGAAGTGTGCAGTCTGCAACCCTTGCAGCGATGTATGATGGTGGATTTAATGCAAACTGGAGCTATTCATCAGCATCTCCGAACTACATCACAGTCGATAGCCCCAGTTCCGACTACTGTGTCGCAGCGTACATAGACTGCAGTAAAGTAAGGATATTCAGGTGGAACGCAGATGCACCGGGTGCAGGCACATGCGGTCTGAGTGGCAGCGGGTATGTATACAACAGCACAAACACCGAACTGCTACCGGGAGACTCAATGGCAATGAACATAGAG
>DAOVYR010000175.1 GCA_030635525.1 Candidatus Nanohalarchaeota archaeon
CAAGAGACCTTAATCTATCCGTGGAAATCAAAGATTTCCTGGATCCTAAAAATCGAAGATTTTTAAGGATATGGAAAAGTCATATAGTCCAAAAAGTTATGACTTTTACTAAAAATTATATATATATCCTGAGATAATGGTATTTTATGAATTTCATGTCGTTTTTTCATGTATCTTTTGCTCTTATTTTTCTTACTGTCGCTGTTATTTTACTGGGCAGAAGTGGTTTCTTTGGGGGTATTGATACCTGTAGTGAGATGGAGTATGGTGCTTCAAGGGACGAATGTTTTGTAGATGTTGCTATAAGAGAGAGAGATGAATCTCTTTGCGATGAGATATCTGATGATGATGTCAGGTATCCCTGCTACTCTGCTATTGCTGTTCTGAAGGAAGATAGAAATATTTGTGAACGACTGCCTAAAGACCAGAAAATCCAGTGTACTATGCTGTTTGTCAATCCTTCATGAAGAGTATTATCTGGAGAATATGCCTTTTATGAAATTGGTGTCGAATTTTATATCAAGGGGTTTTTCTTTAGCTTCTGCATTGCCTGTGTTTTTTGTTGTAGCTTTCAGCGAGAGCGCAAGTTTGACAAATCGTGGTGATGTCATAAGTTTTGGAAAATTGTTTACAGAGAGGTGGAGTGCGCTGTCTTTTAGGTGTGCGCTGCAGATATGTTTGTCATCCAGTCTTATTTTTGCTTTTACCATTTTATATCACCTTTAGTAGCTTGATATTTAATTTTCCGTTAAGTATGGCTTTGTGGCCTTTGATATCAACCTCAGTATCATCAAACTCAACTTCTGTGCCGACAGTATGTTTTTCAAGCAAGGATGAGAGATTGTCCATCACATCTTTGTCTTTGAGGATTGATTCAAGTCTCATGATTAGTCTATTATACAGTAAACATATATATATCTTACGAATTCCATATAATAGGTTATGCACGAGATTATTATCGGCAGGAGTCCGGCTGACCTTGAGAAGTATGGCAACAGGGGTACGGGGATTATCGGAAGGCATTATGTTGGCAGGAAAGGGGAGCAGCATATGACGACTTCTGTGCGCATTGATCTTGCGATGCCGCATATTATTGGGCTTTTCGGTAAGAGAGGTCAGGGTAAGTCGTATTCTATGGGGTCTATCGCAGAAGAGATTGCGCGCCAGCCAGAGGATATCAGGATGAATATGGCTGCTTTGATTGTTGATACTATGGGTATTTACTGGTCTATGAAGGAGCCGAATGAGCGTGATTTCCAGCTTCTTGCCTTGTGGCGCCTGAAGCCAAAGGGATTTCCTGTGGATACGCTGATTCCGGAGGGGCTGGTGCCCCTTTTTAATAAAAACAAGATCCCGTTTGACGGGACATATAGTTTTAAGCCGAGCGAGCTTGACATTGGCTCATGGGCGCTTACGTTTAATATTGATCTTGATACTGAGATGGGGCTTTTGCTTGCTAAGGTCATTAAGTTCATGAATGATGGGGGAGATGATTTTTCGCTTGAGGATATTGTTGAGAAAATCAAGGAGCAGAATGTTGGCCGTGTGGCTAAAGAAGCGCTGATGAACCGGTTTATTGTTGCCGAGAGCTGGGGCATCTTTAATCCAAAAGGCACTTCTATTTTTGATATCATTAAGCCGGGCAGGATTGCCATTATAGATGTGAGCCAGTTTGGGTTGTCAAGCGGCGGATGGTCTGTGAATTCGCTTGTGGTAGGGTTGCTTGCGCGTAAGATTCTTGAAGAGAGGATGAAGGCGAGAAGACAGGAAGAGCTAGAGGGTATGAGCGGTTCAAAGGCAACGCGGCATATGCCGATCACGTGGATGCTTATTGATGAGGCGCATCAGTTCCTGCCTGCGGAGGGAATTACACCTGCATCTGGTCCGCTTTTGCAGTGGGTGAAGATCGGCAGAGAGCCAGGTGTGTCTTTGGTTCTTGCGACACAGATGCCTAATAAGCTACATCAGGAAGCGATTTCGCAGTGCGATCTTGTGATTTCGCACAGGCTGACGTCGAGTGATGATATTAATGCGCTTGCAGGCACTATGCAGACGTACCAGAAGTATGGTATTGCGGATTATTATGATGCGCTTCCGCGGGTCAAGGGGGCTGCGATTGTTCTTGATGATAATTCCGAGAGGATTATACAGCTTAGGATGAGGCCGAGGATGAGCTGGCATGCCGGCGGGAGCCCTGTGGCTATTAAGGATTGATGGTTTTTAAAGAAAAATTAATCACTATTTAAATGGATGCCACTGTTGTCGTATAGCTGGATATTACGAACATATCGGATTCTGCAGGGCAGACTGCTGCGAAGTATTTGGATTTATCGATGCTTTATGCGCCTTTTTTAGTGCTCTGCTGCTTCAATTGTCGGAAAAAAGAGCTATTTCGGGCAAAAACAAACTTTTCACCAATAGCTTTAAAAAGAAATGAGCAGTATTTTATATGTTGTTCAGGAAGTTCTCAGTTAACTGGGGATGGAATGAGCATAATACTGGAAGTAGAGACAACGTAACAGAACATTATCTTCTTCTTTGTATTATTGGAGTAGGATAACTATGGAAGGAAAAGTAAAATGGTTTAACCGTGAAAAAGGATATGGATTTATCGAAGGCGATGATGGAAATGATTATTTCGTACATCACAGTGTCATGCCTGAGGGTACTTTCCTGCGTGAAAATGATACAGTCACTTTTGACCCTGTCTCAACTGAGCGTGGAAAGCAGGCTCAGAATGTAAATGTTGGCGAGTCTTCGGAAGCAGCATCAGATGAATCTGCTGAAGAAGAAGTATCAGAAGATGAATCTTCAAAGGAATCATCAGATGAACCAGTTGAAGAAGAAGACAAAAATTAACCCGACGTTCTTAGATAATTGTTCCGGACGAAACAATGAATGAGTATATGAGTTTCGTTTTTTATTTTTTTATAATCATTTCTAAGCGTCAGCTATGTAGTGAAGGCACTAATAAATTGAGTAGAGCGCCTTCCCACATCCTTAAAATTGCTCTGCAATTTTAGGATCCAGCAAACTGAAAGTTTGCCCGGATAGATCAAGACAAATTGGTTTTGGGTGATGTTTGCTAATTTATTTCATGTCTTGACTATGCCTTGAATTCAGAACTAGTACGCTCTTGCGAAATATATTGTGTGCTTTGCAGGTTTCCCGCAGAATATGCACTTACCTTCAACCTTGTTGTCAAAGGGTATCAGGCGCGCTGTTGCGCCGGTTTCGTCTTTTATGC
>DAOVYR010000080.1 GCA_030635525.1 Candidatus Nanohalarchaeota archaeon
CACCTCAACAAACTTCGCAGTCTCAAGATAACAATCCCGGCAAAGCCCTTCAAACAACTCATCAGTTTCCTTGGCGCACCGGGGACAAAATTTGCGAAGCATAATAATAGTGGAAGCGCACCACTTTTAAAACTTTGCGCCACAAAAAAAATATCGCGCCCTAAAGGCAACCATACCTCATCTTATCCCAAAAAACTTATCAAATTCAGATTTAAAAACATCCTTAGGCAATGGACGATATTCAAAAGAAATATCAGAACCAGACGCAGGGAATTTTCTGGAGTTCTCTATAGAATAAGGCGTATTCTCAAGTGCCTCTGCACCTATAGAACCATTACCCTTCAAAGTATAGAGATTATCTATAAATTCATCTACTCCAATAGAAACAACATTATGCGTTCCATCAAAAAAAACATAGCCATCATGAGACGATTTGAGTTCTTCTACTAACTCGCGCCTGACTCTGAGACAACTTATCTCACCAGGAACAAATCTATAGCCACCATCATAAGTTTCAAAAACAAGTCCTTTCTCTGTAGGCAAACTTGAATCACATACGTATTTAGCTACAGTCAAAATATGTTTCGTCATAAATCTCACTCCAAATCTAAAATAAACAGAACCTACCCTTAATCGCCAAAACTTTATAAAAGTACCGATATTGAAATTACGAAGATTACCCGCGACAAACATCCTCACCAATAACTGATACTTCGCAAACACCATAGCACAGACAAGATCATACATTTCAAACAGTGAAAAACCAAAAAATCAAACAAAAAGCAGGACCGAAAACACCCTCAAACCCGATAAACATGCGCAACCTTAACCCCGCCAACTTCCCTCACACCAGCCAGTGAAACAACCCCGCGCCCGACAAGCAACCCAACAACCTCATTCCCGACAGCATTCACAGACGTTGCCCCGCGAACCGCATCAACAACCTCATCAACCGAAGCAGGCTTCCCCCCGAAAAAATCAGAATCAACATCAATAACTACATCATTCTCAAAAAACTTCTTGCCAAGAATATCCTCATCACAAACAGAAACCACAGAACCATCATGCATCAAGAGCAAGCATCCCATGAAAAACACACTACTTAATACTCCTCACAGGCCTCTCAGCCCCGCAAGCCTCGCACTTCACAAACACAAGCCGACCCTTCTTCACAATATTCGTATCCGGCTTAGTGCACTCAGAACAAAGAACATACTCCTCAACATACCTCTCAAACTTCTTATTAACCATAAACCCGCCGAACTTACCTTGGAACACACCCACATTGCCATCCATACCTCCCTGCGTCGCAAGCTCCTTTGCAAGATACTTCAAAAGATGTTTCGGGTCCCGCCGGATAACACCCGCAGCCTCAATAAGATTCTTAATCATAGTCCTGTTACCCATAACGACAACAATAAGCCTGGGCATCTCAAGGCGCTCCTCCTCAACCACTTTCTCAGGAAGCTGCTCCCGCGCCCTACCCAAAAGTTTCCCATAATCATACTTAGACATAATACCTAATACTCAAGTTAAATTTATATTATAATGCCTTGATTCTCCCTGCCCTCGGCTCATAACACGACCCCTCAGCCAGAAGCTCATCAATCGCAGACTCACTAATCGCCTCCGGCAACCCTACTTTTTCAACAATCCTCGTATACTCAACACCATCCCCATCATCCAGCTCCTCAACAGACTTGACAATCAGATTCTTGGCAACCTTCATATCAACCTCAGCGCCCCGCTCATCATCCTTCTCCTCGCGCACCTTCTCTGCCGCAATAACCTTACGGACATCATCACCCTTGATATCTTTCTCAGAAAGACTCTCCTCCATCTCAGAAACATCCTTATGCTCCTTTGCAAGAGAACGAATAACATCCCTCTTTGCCCCCTGCTCAAAATCCATCTCTGCAAACTCAATCTTCCTCAAAGTCTCATAATTCGGATCATCCACCATCTTGACAAACTCAGGAAATATATGCACCTCACCATTATACTGCCTAAGACGCCCCACAACATCCACAATATCCCCCTTCTTCACCTTCCTGATAACCCCCGTATCCTGAAACACCTTCACCCGAATCATGCCGCTCCCGTCATCAAGAACAACAAAACCATACTTCCCGTCATCACTCACATAAGAATTCACAACAGTTCCAAGCAGATGCACCGACGATACCTCGCGCCCATCCTCTAAAAGAACATACCCAGAACCAATTCCATCTGAAGAAACATACTTCCCGCAGACAATATCCTTAATCCTACACTTCTGCGCCGTAAACCTCTTACTATCTATCACATTCACACTCTCCTTATATGTCCATGCTTCGGCTCAAACAACTCGCCTTCGCGCTTAAGCTTCTGTATGATCTCCTCAGCATCCTCAAGACCCTGCTCCTCAGCCGCCGCCTTAATATCCTCGATAAGCACAGACTTATCAGCAGAATCCTTCTGCATCTCACTGACAAGCGTAAGTATGATCTTAATCTTATTCCTCTGTGTGCTCGTAGTACCGCTTTCAAGCCGGTCAATATCAAACTTCCCGGTCTCAGGATCAATTCCCACCTGCATCAAGCAATCAGTCAGCAGCTTAATCGCCCTCTGCGCATCCTCCTTCTTAACTGTATCCGAAAGCCTCACCCTCGCCGACGCCTCAGAAAGCCTGACAAGCGCCTCCAGCTGCCGCGCACCAATAGGCACCGACGAAACCTCATCAGTGCCAGCATACTTACTCCTAAGACCGACATAAAACTTCTCAATCACATTCTGGGCAGGCTTCGTCAATTTCGGCTTCACATTCGCCTTCACATAAGAAATATACTTCCTCAAAATATCACTATCAAGCGGCGGATTCTGAATCTCCGGATTTTCATGCATCTTAAGGATGTGGCGGACAAGCAAAGTGTCCTTCTCCTTATTCGGCTCATCCCTAATCGGAAAAATAAGGTCAAACCTGCTCAAAAGCGTATCAGGAATATCAATCTGCTCAGGAATCGACTGGTATGGATCAAACCTCCCGAACTTCGGGTTCGCAGCCGCAAGAATCGTCGTCTGCGCATTCAGCGTCGCCTGGATATTCGCTTTCGAGACAGTCACAGTCTGCTGCTCCGCAACCTCATGCATCGAACTCCTGTCCTCCGTCGACATCTTATCAAGCTCATCAATCGCAACAAGCCCCTTGTTAGCAAGCACAAGCGCACCCGCCTCAAGCGCCCATCCCCTCATGAATTCATCTTTGACAACAGTGGCAGTCAACCCAGCGCCCGATGTCGATTTCCCCACAACATATCGCGCCTTAGGCGCAAGCCCAGACGTATACTTAAGCAACTGGCTCTTACCAGACCCCGGATCACCCACAAGCAAAACATGAATATCACCCCTCGTCACAACCCCATCCGGCCTCGTCTTCCTCACCCCCCCGAAAAGCTGCAAAGAAATCGCCTGCTTAATATCCCTGTACCCGTAAATCGAAGGCGCAATCGAATCAGCCAGCAAATCAAAAATCTTCGGGTTCGCCGCAAGCTCCTTAATCCTCTTCTCATCTTTGGCTGAAACCTCAATCTCCTCAAACTCAAACTCTATAGGCTCAACATAATTGCCGTCAATATAAATATCCCGCCTCTTGCTCTCCTTACCCTTATTATCAGACTTGATCGGCACATCATCAAGAACACCGGTCACAACAATCTTGCTCCCCGGGACAACTCTCTTCTGGAACTTCGGGTCAACCAGATCATTCTTAATAAACACACCAATCTTCCTCGCCTGCGCACTCCCCTCAAGCGCCTCAGGCGACTCCTCCACCTCAAGCCTCTGTATATCCACCATCTTTCGCTCAACCATCTCAAACCCGCGCTTATTCCCGCACTCGCACATATAAGGAGTAGTCAGATCCTGCTCCTCCTGGAGCATCATGATCCTCTCCCCGCACGCCCTGCACTCAAAAGTAGCAAGAACAATCTCCGGCCTCACCTCAGACGCCTGTTTAATAATACCCTCAACAGCAATAAACTTCTTCAGGTGCTTGCTCCGCAGATTCTTGATACTAACAGTCTGCGACTCAGGCAAACCCTTTATCCGAAAATGTATCTGCGACTCAAGCTCCTCCCCCACATCAACATTCCTCATCGCCTCCTCCGCTGCCTTAAAAAACTCCTCTGGCCCCTCCAGGAGACAGTCAGCAGCATCCACATCAAACTTCTCAATATCAGAAAAGTCAACAACAAGCGCTTCCCGGTCCTGAACAGCCTTAAGAAGCGCACTATAACACACCTCAGAGAAAAATATCTCGAGCCTTGAAAGTAAATCAGCATAATCCATAACCTACTATTCCGCGAACAAATTTAAAAGGGTTGCGAAAACAGCCCCACCGTATCGACAAACACAACATATAAAACACATTTCAATATCCCTCTTCACAGAGATAGAAAGCAATATTCCAAAAATAACAAAAAAACGAAAGATTAAAAAACTCACAATAACAACAGTCACTGACTTGTAAAAAAATATCACAAGTAACACCCATAAAAGACACAGTGATAAACATGAAAAACACACTACCAGAAAAAGAAAGATAACAAGCTCACGAAAATATCAAAAGACACATAGAAGAAATAAGCAATCGAATCAGCAGGCTCGAAAGCCGCATACAATTCATCGGAAAAATAAAAATAACCGAACAGGATATCGGAAAATCAATCCTCGAATACAAAGACGAAATGCAAAACATAGAACACTCATTCATTGACTTAGACTCAACCATCAAATGCTTATCAGTATATGAACAATTAGAACACAATGGAGCACTCGAAAATCTCGAAAATAGGTTTCTTCCATTCAGAAACGCTCTTGACACGCATGGCAACTCATGACATGTACTCAACACATAATTCTTAAGTATACTCAAGGCATGAAATAAATGAGCAAACATCACCCAAAACAAAATTGCCTTGATGTATCCGGGCAAACTTCCAGTTTGCTGGATTTCGCAATTCATACTGAATTACTGTATTGCGAAATTAGGAATTGGGTAGCAATTTCGCAATCCTAAAATTGCAGAGCAATTTTGAAGACACAGTCTTCAAAAGCTTGACACGAAGTGTCATGATTTTAAGGATATGGGAAGGCACTATTTTGAACGAAAGTTCAAAAGCGTGGCATGTTAATGCCATGATACTCAATTTATTAGTGCCTTCACTATATGCCCGCTCAATAGACAAAAAGCTACTCCGCACAGTGCATATTATAGTAATAAACCATACATAGACCGCAATATATTCCGAAAAGAATAAAAAGATACAGGATATATTACCCACATGCTTCCAAAAATCTCAGAAATAAAGCAGAGAAGAAAAAAAACAGGAATCACACAGATCGAACTTGCCTACAAAGCAGGGGTTTCCCAGTCACTCATCGCAAAAATCGAGGCAAACAAGATAGAGCCATCATATTCCGCAGTGCAGAAGCTCTTTGAAGTGCTTGACTATATCGAAACCAAGCAAGGATTAAGAGCAAAAGACATCATGAACAAAAAAGTAACCACCATCGACAAAATTAAATTCGTAAGTGAAGCCATCAGGACAATGAAAAAATTCGGGCTTTCCCAAATACCAGTCACCTCAGACGGTCTCATCATAGG
>DAOVYR010000208.1 GCA_030635525.1 Candidatus Nanohalarchaeota archaeon
CAATAGGAGTTCTGACTCCAACCAGTCCGGCTACGACATCGGTCCGGGCTCAGACAGCATCACACAGGCATTCACCCTAAAAAACATGGGCACAACCACAGTCGACATAACCATCGCCTCATCTGATTTTGATAACAGCACAAAAAACGACAGCAACTATATAGACGTAGCCCGGGTCAACGGCAGTTTTCAGATATACATACCTGGTGTCGGCTGGAGAAACATACCAGACAACGACAATAATGACGATGATAAAACAAAAGAGACAGAAGAATTATGCATTGCAGATGACCTGACAATCAACGAATCAATAGGAGGCATGGACTTTCGCCTGCGCCCCCCGGTAGGGTTGCAGCCAGGCAATTACACAGCAAAAATAGTAATCACCTCTTATGATAGCGCAAAAATAGATCCATGTTCCGCCACCGGAGTTCACATAATCCCCTAAAATAAAGGTAAGACAATGAAAAAAACAATATTCATCCTCCTATCATCGATATACATACTAATCGCAAATGCCCATGCAATCGGCATCTCCCCGCCCGGTATAGAAGCAGGCACACTAGACTTGGCTACTCCCGACACATTCCTTTTTGAGATAAAAAACCTGAACAATATCCCATACACACTCAACCTGACATTTGAAATGACTCCCAGTTCAAATTATCTGGAGCCATACATAACATTTTCCCCATCAGCCATGCAGATAACTCCGCAGGACAAAAAAACAAATTTTACAATTACAATCGCAAGCGGAATACCTTCCGGAAACCATCTGCTCGTATTTATTCCCCGCATAGAGTTTATAGAACCAGAGCCACAGATGAATGACACAGGAAACATAAACACTGCAGGAACAATATTATCAACATCCGCAGCCTATATAGAGTTCACCATCCCGGAAGTACCCCCGCCCCCGCCTCCTCCACCTGCGGACCCATCTGGCGGTGGCGGCGGAGGTGGAGCAGCATCCGCCGATGTCCCGATTCCGTCTGAAGAAGAGCCAAACATAACAGAAGTACCCAAAAAAATCATCAATTTAACAATAGAAGCACCACTGCATGTAAAAGCTGTAGAGCCAGCCGTCACAGTAACAATTAAACTAAAAAACACAGGAGACATTACCTTAAAAAACCTGACCCTCAATATTACCGCCACCCCTTCTTTGGACTTGGAATATAACAAACAGATCACAACCCTCTACCCAAACCAGCAAAAAGCCATTAACGTAAAACTAAGCAACTTCGCAGGCACAGGTCATTTCATAGAAATACTGGTTTCTGATTCAGAAACACAAAAAAAATGGACCGCAAACTTTACCGTACATGTTCCGGATGAGCCCGGAGGCACAATTAGCCGGGACTGCATAGAATATACCCCGGGAAACTTCAAAGTTACACCAAATAAAAAATCACAAATAGAACTGAACATCAAAAACAAATGCAACATTAGCCTCCACAATCTCAACACGATAATAACCACTCTTGGCTACAGTGAAGTCACAGGAACATTAGATGTGGACGAAACCAGGACAATAAGCATAGATGTTCTCCTCCCTCCCGGCATTTCAGATCATAAACTCGTTTTTACGTATGCTGAAGGAGAGACAACAGGCCATATTACAATCGACGCCGCAGTATCTTTCATGACACTCATACTAAAAGCAATAGCATCAATACTGCTTTTCATTCTTCTTGTAGCCATATTATATCTATTATATGCATACAAAAAAAACAGAAAAAAAACCTCCAAACCCAAGCCACTGCTACCGCCAGACATCATGCAAAAAATCGAAAAATTAAAAGAAGAGGTCAAATATATCGACGATGAAATCTCAAGACAGTCTGAGAAAGAAACAGCATTGAAATCCAAAATCTTTGAAAGGAGGCAGGAATTAGATTCTCTCGAGCGCACAGATGAACAATTAAAAATGTGCCTTGAAAATGTAAAAGAATCCATCAAATACAAAAAAGAGCTCCTGGAATCTTCCACAGACAGAGATATCCTGCAAAAAGAAGCTAGAACTAAATTATTGAATAAAGAATTAAAACAATTAGAGTACTCAATCAAAGCTAAAAGGGCACTTCTCGATTCTTTGATCAGCATCAAAAAATCATATCACCAATATGAGACAAGTCCGAAACATACTGGTTTTTACTATAACTTGAAACTCCACATAAAGAAAATTTATCTTGCATACAGGCATCCTAAAACAGAGAGACCTCCTGAAAAAGAGGATCAGAATTTATTAAAGCACCACATAGAGCCAGACCTTAAAAAATCCTCCGAGTCAAAAATCTCAATAGATACTCATGCCAAGAGACAGACATCCGAACCCCGGATAGAAGAACCCGGGTATAAAACTATTTTAAATCACTTGAGGTCATATATTAGAAACATTTTCAAATTACACAAAGATTCGAAAAAAGAACAACTTCATAAAAAACATCCAGATGATTCTGCAAAATACCGCATAGAGCCAAACCTTGAAAAACCCATGGATCACGAAACCAAACCTCCTGATACTCTGACACAAAAAGACACATCTCCTAAGGAAGAAAAAATATCAGAAAATCTTTTAGAACAATTAAAATCATCCATAGAACAAGAGCAAAACACATTATC
>DAOVYR010000061.1 GCA_030635525.1 Candidatus Nanohalarchaeota archaeon
AAATAATTGCTGAAGACAAAATAGAAAATAGTCTCCATCTTGAATCTAACTGGTTTATAACTATGTGCATCTATAATCTTAATCCTAAAATCATAAACATAATCAGGAATTTGAAGTTTGTAGTCAAAACAGAATTGAGATCAGAATATGTTATAGATGTATTTGTCAATTCAAAAAAAGATGTAAAACCAGAAATCAATAAACTTATTGTTGAAAACAACGGGCAGGTTTTCAAATTGATAGAAAATTCATTATCTCTGGAAGATGCATTTATAAATGCCACAAAAATGCATTGAAGAGAAATGTCCAATCAGGGACATCATATGTGGAACTCTAATCCCTTCTGATCCTAAATAAGACATTATTTCTCTCTTAGGTTGCATGATTCGTTTTCCGATAAAGTTATCACTCATGAGTTAAATAACTCCCGAAATGTTTAAAAAACTATTGATTATATCAAAATTACAACAACCTGAGTCCAATAACAGTTGTTTTTGTGTCTCGTCTATCCCAATCGCAGTAAATTGTGGGCTATTAAACCCGGACGGGAATAAAGCATTGAGAATCATATCATTAGTCCAGTATTATCTTACGTCTGGAATTGATGTGTGCTTTGATTGCGCGAATATGTGTTTTTCTGGCAGAGGTGTATTATTTTGTTTTTAAAGCGTTCTTGATGACGTTATGCTTATTAATGTGTAAAAATAATATGTTTTTGAGGTGTGAAGCAGGGGTTGTAAATGTTGGTTGAAAAGCGGGAATGTGGAGCCATGCGTAAGATAATTGTAGTTATGGCGGTCTTTTTTCTGGTTCTGCCTATGAATGCCTCGGCGCAGATTAGCCTTGGGAGTGTTTCTGAGACTCATAAAACAGTTTACTCTTACCCGGGCGGACATGTCCTGTTAAAGTATTCTTTTTTCAATAGTGGTGGGGAAAATCTTAATCTTAAAGTGAGCTTTGATGCGCTTAATGCGGGCACGACGTATGATTTGGTGGAATATGACAAGAGGATGCATCTGATGTATGAGCCTTATCCTTCTACGCTTATGAATGCGCTTTATCTTACTTTGCCTCCTTTGACTAAAAGTCCGGACTCTTCTCCAGATAAAGAATGGATTGCTCTTGATGGAGGCACAAATTATGCTGAAGTTAAGAGCGCTTATCTGTTTATCCAGATACCTGAGGACAATATCCATGCGAACCCTTACAGGCTGAAGGTGGTGGCCACGACATCCGATACTTCTGATCCTTCGGATGCGCAGAATACGACATCAATACAGAAAGTTGTTCAGCAGAGGGAATATATTGTCAGAATATATAATGATGCTGAAACGGTTGAACTTGTACCGGATTCGCGCGATTCTGATAATGACGGGCTTTCGGATAATAAAGAATTGGAGACATATCATACGAATCCATATAAGAAGGATACTGATGGGGACGGGATAAGTGACGGAGATGAAGTCCGGGGTGGAACAGACCCGAATAATCCAAATGATCCGGGGAGAGGTATGACTTCTTCGGGAACATTATTCGATACATTGCGGAATCTGGCCGGGTTTGAAAGCAATGAACCGGCAGCTTCGGACGCGGGTGAAATCAGTGGAGAAATGGATAGTTATGATGACAGTGCTGAAAAGAAAACAGATACAAGTACTGGCGGGAATTATGAGAACACAGAAGGATATGATGACATGCATGAGGAAATTGATGAAAATAATTATGGACCTACAGGCTTTTCGGTGGATATGCCGGCATCAGGTCCTGTGAATGTTGCCACAGTGATAATTATTATTTTCAGTGTCCTGTTCATTTATCGTCTGTTGAAATCAAAGGTGTAGGCATGATACGATCAGGAATATGCAAAAAGAATATGGCTTTCATTGTTGTCTCTATGCTTGCAGCATTATTTCTTATTTGTATGTGGTCGCATGCTGTGGATGAGATTAAAGGCATTGTTGATGCACCGGATCCTGTGAATGTTGATGATGCAAACATAACAATCAATGCAACTGTCAAGTATACTGCGGCGGGCAGCGGCGGCAATGTCACCACGCTTGTGATTGAATATCCTGTGAGTGAAGAGATAAGGATGAGTTATGTCAGGGATATTTCTTCTGATGAAAAACTGTATACTGTGTCGTATAATCCTAACCAGACAGGAGAGTATAGTTATCGCATCAGGGCAGAAGAAAATGCTGCGGCTACGAGAGTATCAGGGATATATACTTTTGATTCTGCGTATTTTCCATTTATCAAATCGGTCAGTGATTCGCCGGATCCTGTCAAATACGATGCAGGCAGTGTAACTTTCCAGGCAGATATCTACTACCTGAATTATTCCCTGGATACTGTGATTCTTGAAATTGTTGATCCGGTTTTTGTAAATATTACGATGACAAATGTTTCGGCACTTGGAGAGGGCTATGTCTTTGAGGCAAGTTACGACCCGCTTAATGTCAGTACATATAATTACACGATATTTGCGAATGACACATCTGGTGCTTTTTCGTACTCCCAGTATTATACTTTTGACTCTGAAGGGTATCCTCCACAAATCAATAGTGTCTCGCATTTACCGGGTCTTGTGCTGCCCGGAGAAGATGTGATTTTTACTGCAAATGTCACTGATGCACGGGATGATCTGGATACTGTGCTTTTGAATATTGTTTCGCCTGTGTCTGAGAGTATTGAGATGGTCAATATCTCTAATGATATTTTTGTGGCCAGTTATACGACGCCGCTGAATCCGAGGGGGGTATTTTATTATAGGATATGGGCTAATGATAGTGAGGGGTTTGTGACTATTTCTGATTATCATATGTTCATAAGCAATGAACTTTTGTGGGATAATGCGACGATCAGTGTGAAGATATCTCCTTCCTGCTGCGGGCTGTTCTCGTTTTTTTATGTTCCTGAGAGGGTTATGCGGAATCAGACATTGATTTTATTGAGTATTTTTGAGAACTGCGGGAATGTGGGCATTGAGGAGACCACAAATATTACAGTTGAGAAAGATGTTATAAATGAATATGGGGCGATAAATGAATCTAACCTGGTTATTATACCGCCAAATATCATCAGGTACTGGCAGGGTGATGTGGAATATGTTGAGCCGCTTGATGATGATGCATTCTTTTCTATTTTCTACACTACGGGACTCCCGCTGGGAAATTATACTGCGAACACTACGGCATTTTACTTTACTAATACAAGTATAGAGAATGAGACTTTTGAGTGCAGCGGAGTGGTAAGCCTTTCGAGACAGTTTGAAATTGTTGAGGAAACCGGGGAGGGTGAAATTTCTCCTATAGTCATTATAAGGGAGATGCCATCGCAGATTAACCAGGATACTGTGAACTGTAATTCGAACAGTACATGGAATGGTTCGTGTACATATACAAGCGTAAAGTTGATTGTATATAACAAGGGTAGTGAAGCGGTAAATTCTCTGGTGTTGAGTGATCTGGCAACCAAGACATGTGGGGGAGGCAATTGCAGCCCTCTTGCATACAGGTGTGTGAATAATTCAGACAGTCATTCGTGTTATACTGTTGTGGATAATCTGACGGAAATACATCCAAACGCGGCGTCTTATGTATATTTTCACCTGGACAGGGGTCTTAACCCAATGGAATATGCCATACTTGAATACGAGATAGTGCCCACGAATGATGCATTGTTTTATGACACAGCATTGTCAAATTGGTATAATTTTGCTGCGAGCGCGGACTATTATTATGGTGCGGCGAATGAATCATATACGGCGAAAGAAGATCATGAGTTTTATAACCCTCCTTTGTCGAATGTGTTGTATCTGGCTAATAAATCGTCTTTTAATTATGGGCTGGATGTTGATACAGTTACTTCAAATGAACAGAGGACTTTTGAAGTGGGTAGTGACGTGACGTTTTATGTTCGGGCGGTTTCGATTTCAGGCAGTGATGCGGCTAAAGGGCCGTGGCATGCCAGGATAAATCTGCCTTCTTCGTGGGATGTTACATCTTGCGCATATGTTTCCGGACCGATCTGCAGCTGCAGTTTCAATAATACAGAGAAATGGGTCATGTGCAATGGTTCTTCGAATGTTTCTAATATGGAGGTGTCTGAGTTCAGTTTTACTGCAAATACACAGACATATGGTGATTTTTTGCTGAGCGTATATTCAAATGATTCGAATACTGACAGATATATGGATGAGAATTATATACCGGGGTTGTTTGCTTTATCGAAGGAAATTATAGATGTGGATGTGCCGGAGCCGGAGCCGACACCTGAGCCGGAACCAACTCCGATCCCTACTCCGATTCCTGAACCTATACCTCAGCCGGTACCGGAACCTGAGCCAAAAATTGAAATTGTATTGACTCCTCTTAACAGCAGCTATAAGGCATTCCAGGGGCAGATGATTGCGACAATATATAAAGTTGAAAATATCGGGGAGACTTATATTGAAAATATTAGCATTGAGCCGGTTCTTTTGCCGGGATGGAACTATTCGGAAACCCTTATTGATTTTTTGAATGTTTCCGGATATGTTAACAGGACCATGTTTATTACTCCGCCAGAGGACGCGGTCCCGGGAATGTATGCAATCCCTATCAGGGCGATTGTCAATGATGAAACTGCAGATATTGCGTATATATGGATCGAGGTTTTGCGCATACAAGATTATCCTAAAATAAGGATTGTTGAGGCGCCACAGATTGTCGAGTTTGAAGAGCTTTCGAATGTTACAATACCGATTCTTGTGGAAAATATCGGGAAAAAAGTACTTCATAATGTTTCTATAAGGATTGAGAATGCAGAGCAGTGCCTGGGTGGCGGGCGGGCGGATGAGTATATCCTGAATATAAGTGAAATGAAGTCAATTGATTTTCAGGCAACTACAACCGGAGGACCGAAGGTGTGCCGGGCGAATCTTATTGTTTATTCCCGGGAGAATGCTTATGCTTTTGCGCCGGTCAAAATAATTATCAAGGCGAAACCGCCGCTTATCCCGATTCATAAACGTATCACTCCATGGCTGGCTTTACTTTGGACAATAATTTTTGTGATCTATGCAATAACCAGGAAGAGAAAAGCAAGGATGGGTGAAGTACCTACTTCTAACAAGCCCAGGATGATACTTTATATGATGTTGTTTGGAGAGATGGTTATTCTTGCGTATGTTTTTCTTTGGTACTTCGGGGTGATTGAGATAATCTGAATTTAGAAAATTGTTATTTGGGCATGTACTTTTTGCGGTCTTTTTTCTGTGTCTTTTTGATTCCAAACCTGTCGAGTTCTTCTCTTTCTTCTTCAAGCAATTCCTCCTCTGATGTGTATTTTAGATTCATGCAGAAGTATGCCAGCGAGAATAGCATTATTCCGATGCCGATCAATGGGAGAATATACGCGGGGGGCGATATGTTTAGAACAGTGAATGTGTTTATCAAGTCTCCTTCTTTTGAGAAAAAATATATTACCGGGGAGAACAGAAAACCTATTGCTATGAAGCTTGTAAATATTGAGTATTCGAGATAGTCTTTTTTTGTGAGGTGCCAGTCGAGTATGAGTAGTGAAAATCCAATTGCTAAGGTGCCTGTGATGCCTGCTAAATAGAGTATTGCCCATTGGAGGTTGCTCATTATACAGCCAGGGTATACTGTTGCGTATAGACCGCTTTCGAGGGATGAGTGAAAATCAGCCCAATATGGGCAGTTGTAGTAGTTCAGGACGAGCATGTGGAATAATTCGTGTAGAAAGGGGGATATTATGAATGCGATTATTGGAAATGAAAGGAGCCCGGCAATCATGTAGGCATTGTAGTGATGTTTATTAGTTATGCGCCGGGTTCTTGCTTTTGGTTTTCGGGCAGTCTTTTTTTGTTTTTGATTGTTTTCTATCATGATTATTATTTTTCAAGATGCTTTTTAAAATATTCTCTTTTCAGGCCTATTTTCATTTTCTGCCTGAGAACCAGTGTGCATAATATTATGAAAATTGTTGTTATGAATGCTGAATAAGTATCCATATCATACACCGAAAAAGCAATCTATTTTTTCTAAAAGCCCGGATTTATTCTGTGATATCTTGCCCATAATCTGTTCTTTTTCTACGTTTTTTTCTTTTTTTTGTTCTTTGGGTTGTCCGGGCATTATAATTAGCTTAGCCAGGCGTTGTGCCTCTTCAAGCAGTTGCGGGATTTCTTCTTTTTTCATGGAATCTTCGTATTCTCCTTTGCTTACTTT
Organism: Candidatus Nanohalarchaeota archaeon; assembly: GCA_030635525.1. GTDB lineage: Archaea > EX4484-52 > EX4484-52 > EX4484-52 > B79-G9 > B79-G9. The sequence continues at coordinate 6,234 of DAOVYR010000061.1, forward strand.
TTCAAAGAACATAATGAGATCGGCACGTGTCTGGGCTTCTATCGTGGATGTTGCCAGTTTTAACATTAGCTCGTTGTAGGTCTGCTCTTCTTTAATGTCAATCTTTTTTTTAATGAGCCCTTTCAGGATGAATGCGCATTTTATAAGTGAATCTTTTTGGTCATGTGTTCTTATGATTGCTCTCATCTCTGATACGATGGGATCGTAAGTGGGTTGGTTTGAATGTCCGGATGAGATTCCAAGAAATTGTTTTGTTTTTCCGATTATACCATGCGGCTTTTCATCAGGTGAGGGTGCAGTGACCTGTTCGTCTCCTGTTCCCATATCCTGTGATGATGGGCTTTCGGGGTTGAATACTATCGGCCTTTTGATTTTGAATTCGTTTTCTGCTATTTTCTCTACGAGTTCATTTTTGTATTGTTCGAAGACTATGTCTATTTTTGAAAAGATTGTGTCTGCTCTATTCAGTTGGGTGTTTAGTTGCTCTTTTTTTTGGAGATACTCTTTTTCAGGTATCATACCGAGACTGTACATCCTTGTCAGTGCTTCTATATCTTCGCGATATTTTTTATGCTCAATATTGAAAGGACCTGCGTCTAAAGATGTTCTTATTTCATGTTCCAGTTTTTCTTTCAGATGATCAAGTTCTTCTTTTTCAAGGGTCCTTAAGATTGTGTCTTCTATATCTGCTATTTTTTTTTCTATCTGTTTTTTGTTTTTTTCATAGGA
>DAOVYR010000063.1 GCA_030635525.1 Candidatus Nanohalarchaeota archaeon
AAGGCAGAAACGCAGGCAAATACTGTATAATAACAGAAACAATAGACGACAACTACGTAACCATAACAGGCCCGAAAGCCCTGAACAAGATAAAAACAAAAAAATGCAACATAGACCACTTGGCGCTAACAGACAAAAAACTAGAGATTAAAGACAAGGCAACCGAAAAAGACGTCGAAGAGGCGCTAGAAAGCGCAAACCTAACCGAAACCTTCAAACAGGGTCTGAAACTTTAAAACATCCTCTTTCCCTGAGACCTAGCAACGCAAATCATTCAATCTCAACAAATATAAAACTCCTTCTCTCATAAAAAACCCATGAAAGACACAGAAAATTCCCCAACAGACACACACCAGGATGCTGAAAACACAGAATACTTAACAAAATCCCGCGCAAAAACCGACCCCAAACACGGCTGCCCTCCCGACAAAAGAGACATAGAGACCCACATCAAAAACGGCCTCATAATCCTCGACAAGCCAAAAGGCCCCACCTCCCACCAGGTAGCAGCCTGGGTACGTGATATTTTCAAGCCTCAGCTTGAAAAGCCGGGAACGAGCGAAGCAAGTGAACGGATATTTTCACTCAAAAAAGCAGGCCATTCCGGCACCCTCGACCCCGGCGTAACCGGCGTACTCCCGACACTTCTCGAAAACGCAACAAAAATAATACCCGCCCTCGTCCGTGGCAAAAAAGAATACATCTGCCTCATGCAGCTCCACACAGACATCCCGCAAAAACAGATCACAGAAACCGCAAGATCATTCGTTGGAAAAATACAGCAGATGCCCCCCGTAAAATCCGCAGTAAAAAGACAGCTAAGAACAAGAGAAATCTACACACTCGACATACTCGAGATAGACAAAAGAGACGTCCTCTTCAAATCAGAAGTAGAAGCAGGAACATACATAAGAACCCTCTGCACCGACTTCGGAAAAAAACTAAAAACACAAGCCCACATGCAGGAACTAAGGCGCACAATGGCAGGCTCACTCCCCGAAGAACAATCACACACCCTGCAAGACATAAAAGACGCTTATGAATTCTACAAAGAAGAAAAAAACGAAAAATTCCTGAGAGATATAATAAAACCCCTGGAAACAGGAGTAATGCACCTCCAGAAAATAATAATCAAAGACTCGGCAATATCCGCAATATGCCACGGCGCCCCACTACGCATCTGCGGAATCGCAAAATACACAAAAGACATAAAAACAAACGACATAATAGCAATAATGAGCCTCAAAGGCGAACTCGTAGCACTCGCAGAATCAACAATGAACACAACAGAAATACAGGAAAAAGACAAAGGAATCGCAGCAAAAATCACAAGAGTCATAATGCCAGAAAACACATACCCAAGAACATGGTAAAAAGACAAAGGAGGAATGGACCAAATGCCCGTAGACAAAAAACTAATGGATATCCTTGCATGCCCAAAATGCAAAGGAAACGTAAAAGAACAAAGCATGTTCATAACATGCAACAAATGCAAACTAGCATACCCAATACTTGACAAAGACATCCCCGACATGCTCATAGAAGACGCATGGCCACTGGAAAAAGCAAAAAAAGCAAAATTCAGACACACAATAAAAATATAAAAGAGCCTGCAAAAAGATAGCCCTGTGTCGAGGTCGCCTAGCTCGGTATGGCGCCGGTCTTGAATCATAAAAGCGATTAACGCGCTTTTATCAAAAGCAAACCGGTGTTCGCAAGGACACGGGAGTTCGAATCTCTCCCTCGACGCTATCAACCTTTCAGAAGAGAGTAGCAGACATATAATTGCAATCATGCACTTGAGCGCAGCAAACAAGTGACCCTTCGTACACTTAAACGAAGCACCAGTGACCTAAACCGAAGGTTTATGGTCGCTCTGATCGCCAGCCTTTCTGAAGGCTGAAACCAACCTTTATAAAGTTAACACAACAAAAAGTAACAATACTAGCATCAGTATCAAAAAATTGGTTGCTTAATCCACCACGAGATTAAGCATAAAATCAGTCCAATAAAATTCTAACAACCATTAGAATCCCAGGGACTACACACAAACAAAAAAAAACGGTGATACATTGGCAAGATTCGAAAACATAGTCAGAGTCATGAACACAGACCTTAACGGCGACAAAAACATAGTCTATGCACTAACAAACATCAAAGGAATCAGCTACAACCTCTCAAAAGCAATAATACACTGCGCAAAAACAGACGAAACAAAAAAACTAAAAGACCTCACAGAAAAAGACCTCGCAGACATCGAAAAAATAGTAGAGAACCCCCAGGAATCAAACATCCCTTCATGGTTACTAAACCGCAACAAAGACTACACAACCGGCAAAGACATACATATAACCGGCACCGACATCACAATGACACTCCGCGAAGACGTCAACCGCCTGCGAAAAATCCGCGCATATCGCGGCATCAGGCACGAGATGGGACTGCCGACACGCGGCCAGCGAACAAAATCCTCATTTAGGACAGGAGCAAAAGTCGGCGTAAGCAAGAAAAAGAAATAATAGACAATCCATAAACAGGTGAAACAATTGGGAGACCCAAAAAAACAACACAAACACTATGACAGCGTCAAAAGACCATGGGACAAAGACCGTATACTGGAAGAGAAAGATATCGTAAAAAAATACGGCATCCGCAGGAAAAAAGAACTAAGAAAAGCAGAGACCTCCCTAAGAAACCTAAGGCAGCGCGCAAGAACACTCATAGGCACAAAAAACGAAAAAGAAGAAGCCATACTCCTCAAAAAAACATACGAACAGGGACTGACAGAAAAAGACGCCACATTGGACACAATCCTTAGCCTGAAAACAGCATCTGTACTCGAAAGGCGCCTCCAGACAATGCTCCTCAAAAAAGACCTCGCAAACACACCACTTCAGGCACGACAATTCATAACCCACGGCCACATATCAGTAGACAACATAAAAGCAATCTCACCAAACTACCTCATAAAAATCCACGAAGAAAACAAAATCAGCTACATCCCAAAATCAAGCTTAAACCAGACATTCAAATACGAGAAAAAAGAAGAAAAAGCAGAACCGGTCAAAAAACCATACCACAAGAGAAGGCCATTCAAAAGAAGATAAAGGCGAAAATAAACATGAGCCAAAATTACGACAATCAGATAAGAAATAAACCCAAATGGGGAATCGCACACATATACAGCAGTTTCAATAACACCATAGTCCATATAACAGACATCACAGGCTCAGAAACAATCTCAAGATACTCATCAGGCATGATAACAGACAAAGGCCACCAGCAGGGAACACCATACCCATCCATGCAGGCATCCAAGCGCGCCGCAGAAGAAGCAAAAGAAAAAGGAATAACAGGAGTACACGTAAACGTCCGCGCAACAGGCGGCCACGGCGCAAAAACCCCGGGAAAGGGCGCCCAACCAGCAATACGTGCCCTCATACAAGGCGGACTCAGGCTCGGCAAAATCGAGGACCTGACACCAGTACCCCACGACACCACCCGCAAATCAGGCGGACGACGAGGCCGGAGGATATAACATGAAACTCAAAATCCTAAACAAAAAAGACAGCGAACTCAAACTCGAAATAGCAGACACCACACCCGCATTCGCAAACAGCCTCAGAAGAACAATAATCACAAGAACAAACACACTAGCCATAGACACAATAGACCTCCACATAAACACCTCAGCCCTCTACAACGAGATACTCGCCCACCGCATAGGCATGATCCCCCTCAAATTCAAAGACAGCCTAAAAAGAACCGATGAATGCACATGCGAAGGTAAAGGCTGCATAAACTGCGAAGTGAAACTGGTCCTCAAAAAAAGCGGACCATGTACAGTCTACTCAAAAGACTTCAAATCCACAGACAAAGACATAAAACCAACAAGCGGCAAAATACTCATAGCAAAACTCCTTGAGGATCAGGAAATAAGCCTCGAAGCAACAGCAAAACTAGGCACATGGCCAGAGCACGCCAAATGGCAATCCTCAAACATCGGCTACCAGTACTACCCTGACCTAAAAACATCCAAAGACTGCGACATGTGTAAAACCTGCGCAAAAGCATGCCCAAAATCCATAATAGACACAACAACAAAAATAAAACTAAAAGACAACTACGAATGCGACCTCTGCGGCAAATGCGTTGACATATGCCCAAAAAAAGCACTGACACTCACAAAAGACCGCACAAGAATAATATTCACTGTAAAATCCGTATCTGGCCTGGAACCAAAAGACATAGTCACAGGCGCACTAAAAACACTAAAATCAGACTTCAACGAATTATCAAAAGAAATAAAATAAACCATACGGGCCCGCAGGGGTACCCGAGCTGGCCAAAGGGGCAGGACTTAAGATCAAAACAAACAACACATAAGATATCCTGTAGACGCAGGTCTTACAAGGGTTCGAATCCCTTCCCCTGCATAACAAAAAACAAGACGTGAAAAACATGGCAAAAAAAACAGGGCCAACCAACCCGAACACAAAAAAGATAATCAATAAGCTAAAAAAACAATCCAGTGAAAAAAACACAAAAATTTACAGCAGCATAGCCAAAAGACTCGAAAAACCAAGAAGAATACACCCTGCAATAAACATAAGCAAACTCGAAAAACACCTGAACAAAGGCGACACAGCAATAATACCGGGAAAACTGCTCGGCGACGGCGAAATCTCAAAACCAATAACCGTTAGCGCCAAACAATTTTCAAAAACCGCGAAAACCAAGATAGAACAGGCAGGCGGCAAATGCCTGACATACGAAGAAATACTCGAAAAAAACCCAAAAGGCTCAAAAATAAAAATCATGTCATAAAGGCGAAACCATGATAATCGACGCAACAGACACAATACTCGGAAGACTTGCAAGCTACAGCGCAAAAAAAGCACTTGCAGGAGAAGAGATAATAATCATCAACGCAGAAAAAGCAATAGTATCAGGCACAAAAACAGACATCTTTAAAAGATACAAATTCAAAAGAGACGTAGGCGACTCAATAAAAGGCCCATTCCAGTCAAGAATGCCAGATAGGATGGTCAGAAGAACAATAAGAGGCATGTTACCACGAAAAACCCATAGGGGAAGAGAAGCATTCAAAAACATAAAAGTACACATCGGAACACCTAAAGACATCACAGGCAAGCCGGAAATAATCGAAAAACACAACAAATCCACACTAAACAACCCAAAATACATTGCAGTAGCTGAAATAAGCAAATGGCTAGGAGCAAAACAAATATAACATGTGATAATAATGGATAACAAAAAACCAAAAATAATAAGCACAATCGGAAAAAGAAAATGCGCAATAGCACGTGCAACCATCAAAGAAGGAACAGGCAGAATCACAATCAATAAAACACCGCTAAAAAACATAAAACCACAACTCGCACAACTAAAGATACTGGAGCCATTAGCACTTGCAGGCAGCACCAAAGACAAAATCGACATCAATGTAACCACAACCGGGGGAGGCACCTTCGGACAAACAGACGCAACAAGACAGGCAATAGCACGCGGACTAATCAAATGGACAAACGATGAGAACCTCCAGAAAAAAATCATAAGTCATGACAGAACCATGATCAGCTACGACCCGAGAAGGACAGAACCCCGAAAACCATCCCGCTCAAAACAGGGCGCAAGAAGAAAAAGACAACTAAGTAAAAGATAAAGGTGATAGCATGATAATACCTATCAGATGCATCTCATGCGGCGAAATAATAGCAGACAAATGGGAAAAATTCAAAGAGGATTTAGCCTTGGGCAAAGATCCGAAAAAGATTCTCGACAGCCTGAAAGTCAATAAATACTGTTGCAGATGTTCAATAATAACCACAGTAGATATCATTGACGACATCGCAGTATTCAAAAAAAGATTACTACCCCGTAAAGAAAACGAAACATGTGCTCCTGTAGTCTAGTCCGGTAAGGATGCCGGCCTTTCAAGCCGGTGGCTCGGGTTCAAATCTCCTAAATATTCTGACACAGCCAATATTTTGAGTGAAAATCCCGGCAGGAGCATTAACTATTTATTTCTTACTAGACATACTTCACAAATAAACAACATAACAAACGCAGGGGTCGCCCAGTTGGTCAAAGGCGCCGGGCTTAGGACCCGGTCTCGTAGGAGTTCGAGGGTTCAAATCCCTTCCCCTGCACTACAACCATAAAATCAGTTGACACATTAGAAATTTGTGATGAGGGTAAGATAGCCGGTCTAGTCCTGGAGATTGTGGATCTCCATACCCGGGTTCGAAAACAGGATGAAAATGCGCATTAAAATCACGTGCAACATCCATCGAAAATCCCGGCCCTCATCCTCC
>DAOVYR010000068.1 GCA_030635525.1 Candidatus Nanohalarchaeota archaeon
GGGAAGATATGCGTTGCACCAGCAGATGGAAACTATGCTTAAGAGCGCGACCAAGAGCGTGGATATTATTACTACGGAGAGTGGCTTGAAGGAGCTTTATACACAGCATTCAGGGCTTATCCAGTCTGCTGTTGATAAGGGTGTTAAAGTAAGGATTGCTGCTCCTGTGACTGATGAAAACAGGGATGCTGCCAAGGCACTGGGAAGCACTGTGGAAGTGAAGGAGCTTGCAGCAGATGCGAAACATGTTCCTATGGGCCGGATGATTGTTGCGGATGATACTGAAGTTGTGATGGCTCTTACTGATGATAAGGAGACGCATTCTTCGCAGGATGTGTCGTTTTGGACATCATCTGATCATTTTTCTGAGAAGTTTGCAAAGCCGATGTTTAATCTTATATGGAAGAATGCATGATTTTTGTTTCTTTTGGAAGATTGGGATTTTGAATCAGCGAGATATTTTTTATTGCCAGCATTGAATTATGAATGTCTGGATAAGTATTTTTTATGTGTTTCTAGTTGGTCCATCATAGATTTTGTTTGCGCCATCATGCTTTGTATCCTATCTTGTGCTCTTTTTTTCGGTTGTATTTCAGGCATCTCATAGAAATCATCGCTCTTGACGTAGGTTTCTATTTCACTTTTCTTAGCGTCCAAGGAATTGTAGAGGCGTGCAAGTCCAATGTTTCCTTTTAAATTAGCGCATCCACTAAGTACTTTTTGCTCTTTTCTCAAAGATAGAAGCGAATTATAGAACTCAGTTTCTCTGTATTCGCCATAGGTGTCTTTAAAGCCAACTTCAATATAACGAAGATCCGATTCGGAAATATCCATACCTTCGATTACCTTTGAAAGGCCATTTAATAAGGGACTTGGCAATAATTCATTGTTCAATTCTTCTTCTTTTGATTTTATGGCATCTGTTATTTGTGCAGGGTATTTGCCAATATGCCAACCCCTCCATTTTTCAATAGATTTATCTACTTCTTTTTTATCTGCTTCTAATTTACGATACCGATCGCTTAATTGCTTAATATCTTCATCCATCACACCACAAACGACGTTAACAAGGGATATGAGAGTGTCTTCATACACTTCTGGTAAGAAAGAAATATCTTCTATTTTCTTGTATCGTTCTTTTTGCTCATCTTCACTTTTTCGCTTAAAATGAGTATATATGGCAGTCATTAGAGCCATGTCAAGTTCTGAGACGCCCCTTGTTTCCTTATCCAGACGATAATCATTACCCGTATAGGAGATAGTAGGGATTTTGGAGTCTGAAGTGATATCATCCACAGAGACTTTTAGGGTTCTGACAAGCTGTTTTATGGAATCAATTCTATATTCCCCCGCCAGAGGTTCAGATACCATGGGCAGAGAATCACGGACGAGATTTATAAGAATTTCATGAAGTATGTGGGGGATTTGATTATCTAACTTTTCATCATCCATAAATTGAAGAGTATTCCCAAATTGCCTTAACGCCTTCCGAAGATCAGTTTTAATAGATTTAGAAATATCAGGTCCACCATTACCAATGAATTCCAATATTTGTTGTTCATTGTTCTTTATTATATTACCAGCACATTCTTCTCCTTTTATTTGTGCATAAATCCTGGCTGCGTATTCGAGTGCATTAAATCCAATAGCATTAGTCTCATCAACGAGAGAATATTTATCTATAAATTGTTCCGGAGTAATTGGGGCTTTATATTTTATTGGAGTGTTTCTAATTTGTTTTGTGTTTTTCTCTAAGTCAGAGATAACTTCTATTAATTCTGAGGGGGTCAGAAGAGTATTAATTTCAGTATCCATTTGATCACTATAATAACCACCATAGTTCTTTTAAATACTTTTTGGTAGTTACAGAATATATTCAGAAATAAGGGCTTATTTCGGGGTTATGCGGTAGATAAGGTCGTTTTTTCGCACTTTCTTGTTGACTTTTATGCCTATAAGTGTGTTGTTTGGCGCGGTTTTCTGTTGTTTTCCTCCTGCTTCCATTGAGCCTATTTCCTGGTGGAGGTAGGTTGTGTGGCCTTCTATTGTTATTTCGTCGCCGATTTTTAGTGAGCCGCCTGTGAGGCGGAGTGCGGCGACCATGACTTTAGGGTAAAAGTTTGTTACAATGCCTATTTGCGTGCGTACATATGTTGCCTGGGAGTTTGCGGCGTTGTAGCTGAATGCTGATGCGTCTGGCTTTTTGTAGTAGAAGCCGGTTGAGAAGCCACGGTTGTAGACTTTTGAGAGTTGTTTTTTTAGGTTTTGGGCGAGGTCTTTTGTGTATTCGTTGTTTTTGTGTGCATCTATTGCTATGCGGTAGCATCTTGCGACGGTTTCGACGTATAGGGGGGGCCTTAGGCGGCCTTCTATTTTGAATGAGTCTATTTTTGCTTTTATGAGGTCCGGTATGTGTTCTATCATGCAGAGGTCTTTTGGGTTCAGGAGGTATTTTCCTTCGCAGATAATCTTGTTGTTTTCGTCGTCTGTCAAGGTCCATGTCTTCCGGCAGGGCTGGAGGCATTTGCCGCAGTTGGCGGATGCGCCGTAAAGGTAGCCTGACAGGTAGCACCGGCCGGATATTGAGACGCACATTGCGCCGTGGATGAATGTTTCTATTTGGACGGCGGTTTTTCTTTTTATTGATCTGATCTCTTTGAGGGAGAGTTCGCGGGAGAGTATGAGGCGGCGTGCGCCCTGTTTTTTGTAGAATTGGGCTGCCATGCTGTTTGAGATGTTTGCCTGTGTTGAGATGTGGAATGGCATTTTTATGGATTTTGCAAATTCGATTGCTGAGGGGTCCCAGAGGATTACTGCGTCTATTTCGGCGTTTTGCGCTGCAGTTATTGTTTTTTGCATTTTTTTGAGGTCGGTTTCGTAAATGACTGTGTTTACTGTGAGGTATGCTTTCTGGTTGTTTGCGTGGGCCTGGTTTGCAACTTTTTTTATGTCGCATAGCCTGAAGCCGCGTCGTGCGCGCATCGTGAGGTCTTTTGTCCCGAAGTAGATGGCGTCGGCATATTTTTTTGCTGCTTCAAGACATGAGAAGTCTTTTACAGGGATGAGGAGTTCCGGGGGTTTGTGTTTCATGGTTATTGTTTGTGTGGGTTTTTTTAAAAGATTTAGGGGTGTTTATTAAATATTTGTTGTTCATATTAGGTTTATGCAAACAAAAATTGTCTCTGAGGGCGCTTGCAAAGTGCATGTCTATGAAGGCAAAATAACTAAAAAGGATCCAGTCTTCTTTAACCCGGAGATGAAGTTTAACAGGGATATTTCTGTTGCCTGCCTGAAAGTTGCCAGAGAAATGTCATCTGAGACGTGGGTTATCTGTGATCTGCTTTCGGGGTGCGGCATCAGAGGTATCAGGTATCTGCTTGAGGTGCCTGATGTGGAGTCTGCTGTTCTGAATGATGCGAATCCAACTGCATTTGAGATTATTAAAAAGAATGTTGGTTTTAATAAGGAGAAGAGTGCTATTGTTGAGAATCTGGAGGGCAATGTGCTTTTGTCGATGCATAATAATAAGTTCAATTTTATTGATATTGATCCTTTTGGGTCGCCTGCGATGTTTCTTGATGGCGCGGGGCGGGCTGTGAGGCACGGAGGGTTTTTAGGGGTTACTGCAACGGATCTGGGACCGCTCGCAGGGACTTACCCTAAGACGTGCCTTAGAAGGTACGGGGCTAAGTCTCTTAAGACGGATGTGATGCATGAAACAGGTGTGCGGATACTTACAGGGCATATCACCAGGGTGCTTTCGAAGTATGATAAGGGGTTTTTGCCTTTGCTTTGTTTTTGTTCCAGGCATTATTACAGGATTTTCGGGGAGGTTAAGAAGAGCAGAAGTTGTGCGGATAAGGCTGTTGCGGCTCTCGGGTATATGCTTTATTGCCATAAGTGCGGGAGGAGGAAATATTCGAAGTTCAATAAAGAGATATGCGAATGCGGCGTGGAGTTTGATTATGCAGGACCTCTTTATACGGGGAATCTGTTTGATGTTGATTTTGTGCAGAGACTTGAGCCAATGGATTCTAAGATGGAGAAGTTTGTTGATGTTTTGCGGGAGGAGTCGAAAGTTGATGGAATGATTTATGATGTTCATGAGATTTGCAGTCTGAATAAGCTTGAGACTGTCAGGCGCGATTGTCTTGTGAGTTGTTTGAGAGAGAAAGATTATAGGGCGTCGGGAAGTGTGTTCGGGGGGCATACTGTCAGGACTGATGCGCCTTTGAATGTGATTGTTGAGTGTGTTGGGAAGAAATAGATTATCTGACGCCCATTATTGCTTTTACAGTTGCTATTACCCAATAATCGACTTCTTTGCCTTCTTGTACTCCACTTTTGAATTCGTCGGGAATCTGTGTTTCGAACATCTCATAGGTTGTCATGTCCATGAGTTGTGCGGTATCTCCGGATATGGATACTACCTGCCCCACGCGCTTGTCTACTATAGGTGCCGGGATTTTTGCGGGACCGGGTTTCATGATCATTCTTTTTTTGTTGTCGATTATGCCGATTGCTTCTATTTTGCATTTTAGATGACCGTGTTTGCCTGGTGCGGATTTTGCGTTGTCTACTACACGGCATGGAACTTCATCTATCATGATGTAGCTGCCTTTTTTGAAATGTTTTGCTTCAACCTGTTCTTGTGACATATGAATTACCCCATTATTATTATTATCAGATAAAGTGTTTTGTGAGCAAAGTTTTTTATTGTTATAGTGAAGGCATGAAATAAATGAGCAAACACAATCAAAAACCAAATTGCCTTTATCTATCGGGCAAGGCACTATTTTGAACGAAAGTTCAAAAGCTTGACACGATAGTGTCATGATACTTAATTTATTGGTGCTATGACCAGATATTATAAGATGAGTTTTTATCTGCTGCTCAATGTCTTTTCCTTTCTGAGATTATTGCAATTTTGTCATAGATTCTCAGTAGCAGTATGCAAATCAGTATTTCACCGCCGACTACCATCAACATTGTCATGTTTAGCAGTGTAAGTATTAGCTGCTGAGAGATTATTCCTGCTGAAAGGAGCAGGAATTCAACTACAGTGATTATTGCTAATACCGCAACAAAAAATAGCTCAATGTTTTTTGGACCTAGTTTCATGTTAATACCTGATTAGGATTTTATGGTGGAGGAGGATTGTTCTGTTGAGGGGGACGCCTTCTTTGGAGTATGCTTGCTGCACCACCCGGGGGAGCTCCCTGACCAACCAACGGCAGGGATTTCATTCTTTTTTCTATTGCAGCTAGTGTCTCTGCCATCTGTGTGGTGCTTTCGGCGGATTTGATGCTTGAGGCTTCTATCCTGTCAACAAGAGGACTGACAACACCTTCTATTAGTTCTTTTGATATTGCGTCGCCACTTTCCTGTTCTCCTGCTTCTTTTATTATGTCTATGAATTCTGACATCTTGGACTGAGAATCGTCTATTTTTGAGATGAGTATTGATATGTCTTCTCTTAAACCCTGGTTTGCTCTTACGACTTCGTCTACGATTTTCTGGTTCATCTCGACCATGTCGAGGACTTTGTCTATGAATTTTTCAAGATGGGTCATGGATTTTGTTGTCTCTATTGTCTCGAGGCGCTTTTCGAGGCGCCTTAGAGGTGTGAGCGGAACTATCTCGTAGTCGTCTCTTTCGCTTGGGATTTCTACTTCTTTTGGAGGCATATTTTTCCACCTATCAGATATTGTTTGTTTTTGTTGACTATTGTTCATTAAGATTATGAATAAAGGAGTATATATAAGTTATGGTGAGATGTTGAGAGGAGGGATGTGCCCGGGAATTGTATATCCGGATTTGTGATATGAAGGAGAGGGATTTATGAATGGATGGAAACGATATAAGGTTTCGGTAGGAGTTATTAGTTATCAGGTATTTTTCCGGTTGATGGTGGCTTGTATGAGTTGGTAAAAAGAGGCAGGATATCAGACAAGATCATAGTAAAAACGGCAGATAATTAAAGAGGGAAACGCACCCTGGCGGCAAACCATAGTGTGGGTAGGCGTTCGCTTCCCAAATTAAGTTGAATATTATTTTTTTCAAGTTTTTTAATTGCCGGTTCAGACATTATATTAAAAGAGGGAAACGCACCCTGGGTTTTGTGCCAGAGTGCTGATGGGTAGTGTTTCCCTAA
>DAOVYR010000056.1 GCA_030635525.1 Candidatus Nanohalarchaeota archaeon
GCAAGGATTAAGAGCAAAAGACATCATGAACAAAAAAGTAACCACCATCGACAAAATTAAATTCGTAAGTGAAGCCATCAGGACAATGAAAAAATTCGGGCTTTCCCAAATACCAGTCACCTCAGACGGTCTCATCATAGGGAGCATATCTGAAAAATCAGTACTGGACAAAGTCATTGAACTTGAAGACACCAACCTCTCAAACCTGAAAGTAGAAGACATAATGGACGAAGCATACCCCACAGTCAACGAAAACACACCTCTGAAAGCCATCCTTCCACTATTAAAGCACAATCAGGCCACAATCATAACAAAAAAAGAGAAGATTCTCGGAATAATCACAAAAGCAGACTTATTGAAGGTTGTCTGATTCAAACACCAAAAAAACATTTGCGTTGCACCATCCTCATGTGTTGGGCATACTAATCTGGATACGAATCTATCAGCCCCGGCTGACAATCGAAACCTTGATCATCTTATCGCCCTGACCGATTTTCTCAACAACATCCTGTCCTTCTACAACCTGCCCGAACACCGAATGGCGCCCGTCAAGATGCGGCTGTGGCGCCTCAGTTATAAAAAACTGACTTCCGCCGCTATTTGGACCCGAATTCGCCATAGACAACGCTCCCTTCGTATGCTTCAATTCAGGATGAAACTCATCCTGTATCGCATATCCCGGACCACCAGTACCATCGCCCTTGGGATCACCGCCCTGTATCATAAAATCACGTATAACCCGATGAAATGTCAAACCATCATAAAAGCCACTCTCTGCAAGCTTAATAAAATTTGCCGTAGTCACAGGTGCCCTTTTCTCATAAAGCTCAATCTTGATAACTCCCTTCTCTGTCTCTATTACCGCCAATCTGTTTTCTTCTTCCATAGTATCACCCGTATTTTCATCATTATCTTTAACATCATCAGCCACAGGCACAGCACCAGAAGTACACCCAAAACTAAAAGACATCACTAACAAAACAACCAAAAAAAGCGTTTCCGACCTCATAAAATTCACACAAGACACTTTACAATAAAAACATTAAATAATTAACCCACATAACCCAGATCCGGCTCTTTCTGCTTGACTTCCTTGATATTCATCGAGTTCTTAAGCTTTTTTGCAGCATCATTATCAGAATCTTTCAGGAGCCGATAAGCGCTAACAAGATACATCTCAGCAATACTTTTCCTCTCATCAGGCGTAGACACGCGCGCCCTGTTAGCATTCACAATCAACTCATTCCCAAGTCGCATTGCATCAACCGGGGTAATAGCATATCCGCCAATCAGTGTAGGCTTGCCTTCACCGGAAAAAAAACACATATCAACAAGAGGTGAATCAGGCTTCCTAAGGCTTGCAACACAATACCCGGTCACAAAATACCTCTTCAAATCAAGATTAAATTTCTTCACAAGACACATTTAGTCCACCACCACAAAAGTAACATTTAAATAACTCAAAAATCCATTTGAGATTAAAATTTAGGCATAAATCAACATATAATTTACAAATATTTAAGAACTTATCCATACAAAACACTTCTTAAAATTGGGAAAAGTAAATCAAGAGAGAGGGGACGTTTATGAGTGATACAATTAAAATACATAATGTCGTTGCTTCATGCGGTACAGACTCAAAGATACCATTATCAAGGCTCGCGATGGAACTTGAAGGAACAGAATACGAACCGGAACAGTTTCCGGGACTGGTTATGAGACTCCAAAATCCAAAGGCCGCTGCACTGATATTTAACACAGGAAAAATCGTATGCACTGGCACAAAATCACCGCTGCAGGCAAAAGAAGCCGTCGGGAACATAGTCAAGAAAATAAACTCTCTGGGAATAGATATCAGCGAGATTAATAACCTCAAAATCCAAAACATAGTAGCATCAGCTAACGTCGACGCAGAATTAAATCTAAACCAAATCGCATTCCAGCTTGAGGGAACAGAATATGAGCCGGAACAATTTCCAGGTTTGGTTTATCGCCTCAATGGTCCAAAGACAGTATTTCTTTTATTCAGTTCAGGGAAAGTCATATGCACAGGCGGAAAATCAGAAGAAGAAGTCCACGAATCCGTAAAGAAACTCAAAGAGAACCTGAAAGCCATCAAAGCCATAAAATAAAAAAAAGTAAAGCCCGAAAAGGGATTTGAACCCTTGACCGCGTGATATCTCGGTAAAGACTTGAGATATTGAGATTTCTCGCGTACGAGTCTCGCGCATACAAGTCACGCGCTCTACCAACTGAGCTATCCGGGCACGTAAAAATAGTATGCTTATTCTCTTACACCAAAACATTATAAAGTTTTCGAACAACACCCTCCCACCAGACACACAATCACTAAACCAACACTCTGCAAAGAAAGCATCAAAACTATATGTTGCATCTCACAAAAGCTTATATATTGGTATGATGATATAGTACATATTGTAATGTAGATTAACAAATGTGGAGGGGATGCCTGAAACAAACAATTAGTCTAGCATAACAACCATCCTGGTCGGGTAGAAATAAATCCAACGGAGATACTCCGCTTATTTTCAAAAAATCATGGATTTCTGCCCATCCGGGCCCAAGTTTCCAAAAAAAATATCACTTCATCTGCTTGCCGACTTCTTCATCAACAATACCCAGAAACTCATCCAGACAATCCTTATTGACCTTCGCACCGGCAGCAACATCATGGCCTCCTCCCTCGCCACCGACTTTCCGGGACAGCTCCATCGCCTTGTTAAGCCTCAACCCCTTATAGACAAGACCCATGGTCCCGCGCGCAGAAATCTTACAATACCCCGGGTCATCATCACGCGACACAGCAATAATCGGTATCCTTTGATCCACTATCCTCGCACCAATCGCCATCCCGATCACAACCCCGACAATAGTTGACTTAATCTTATCAGTCCTGAAAACCTGTATATTCTCCATCTCCTCAACTCCGCTCTCCTTCAAAACCTGCAAACCCTTCGCAAGAAGGTTCCTGTGCTTCTGCAAAAAACAACGGGCATCACAAAGAGCCGCGTCCCTGTCCCCAAGCACAACCTCAAGCCCGGTACTCCACCGGTTATGCCTGCCGCACGCATTCAGAAGCGTAGAAAACTCCATAGCATCCCGTGTTTCAGTACGCTCCTCCTCCCCAAGCAGTATATAAGTATCAGCAATCAACCGATTGACCGCCCGCGCATTATAACCCAGAGACATAAGATGCGATATAAGACCTGTCGTAATCTCCTGCTTCTCCTCAATTCCCAGATCAACCCAGCACCTCATCCTATCTCCCTCATCGTCCCCCGAGCCAATCATACTCTCCACAAACTCCATAGCACGCCCCTCAGAACCAGTAATGCCCGCAAGATAAGGATCTGACGCAAAAGACAGCATCTTATACACAGGCCTCGTCTGCTTGCCAAAATACGACAAATCCCTGACACACCCAACATACTCACCCGCACCCTCATCAAATATAACCTTATTAAGCCCGCGCAACCCATCACGCGCCTGCATATCACCAACAGCACCAACAATCGCAAGAGACGACAAATCCTGGCTGTTCCCAGTCATAAACCTCGAAAAAAAGTAAGCAAGACCAGCCCCGCTAACCTCCCTTGATCCGTCAACACCATAAATATGCGCATTCAGATGAAGCAACAGATTACGATGCACATCCCGGCAAGGCACATGATGGTCTATAATAACCGCAGTCCTGCAATCAAGGATTTCTTTAATATTACCGATCTGCCCGGACCCAAGATCAGTAAAAACAATATTCTCCGTACTCATATCAAGAATCTCCTTGATGCGCTGCCGGTCAAGCTGCCTGACAATATGCGTCTTCACAGGAATCCCAAGCCTCTCAAAAGTCTTATTCATAATCCCTGCAGAAGTAATACCATCAGCATCCAGATGCGAAACAACCGTAACCTCCCTGAAACTCTCTATCTTTCCCTTCAGCTTCAAAACATCCGCCTTCATCTTAAAAAGACTCCTGCAAACCCCATCAGAGTACGCAGGCTCATGCTCTGAAACCACAGAACTACCATCCATAAAATTCATTTAACCCACACACATATAAATAAATACCACACACAACTTGCCGACAAAAACAAGCAAGCCAACACACACACATTACATATATAATATAAAAAACAAAATATACACCATGAAAATTGACATAATCTTCACAAAAAAGGAAAACACATCGTGCGCAGTGATCTTCCTAAAAGACAACAGCAACAAAAACATTGACGCAACAGTTGCAGCAGCATTCATCGGCCATGACAGGGAACTGCTCTTCATCCCCACATCCGAAACCACGCACTTCAACCCCGCCTACCCTTCAGACGGGGACAACTATGTCTACCGCATAGAAAAAGGAATCTACCACGCATCAGCTCCCGTACCATTCGAAATAAAAAAAATTCAGGTCTGGGCAAAAACCAAAAACACTAAAGCATCAAAAGAAATCACCCTGTAAACAAGTTAGATATAAATACTAAAAACAACAATCATTATACATGAAACCCGAAAAGAAAGGAAGCAGCCAGATAGATTGGATCATGGGATTTCTGTTCTTTATCATGATAGTACTCATATTCATATCATACACCACATATATCTCAAGAACACAGCAGCCATACGAAACACCCCTCAAATCACAGCTCATTGACCTCTCGAAATCCGTAGAAGAACAGATTACATGGACTGCATACAGAGTGCCGCTCACAATAAACTCCGCATACACCCTAACCAACTACCCCCTATCCATAGAATACGAAATAAACCATAAGACAAAAAACTCAACATACATCTTCGACAAAACAGGAAATATCCTAAGCACAGAAGTTGACATGGACGAATCTAAAATTTACTGGATCTCAAACATTCATGAAGGCAAAAACACATTCTACCTGTTCTATATCACAGACTCAGAACTCAACGAATCAGCAAACACAACCAAAAACGACTTCATAACAGACAACACCAGCATCGCAAACACACACACATCAACAGAATTCGACAATTTTAGCATCACATCGTTAATCTTTAACAGTATAGAATTCACTGATGGCAGCATACTATTAAACACCACAAAAAAACCGCTAATAATTAACAACATCGCCAAAACAACAGCAACATACCCAAAAAACACAACAGTCACAATGTTCATGAACAGCAGCCAGATAAGAATCCACACAAACACCCCAGACAACTTCATATTACACCTAAACAACTACCTGACCCGCTTCTACGTAGACGGATCAACGCATCTTTTCAACGGCAGCAACGGGTATTCAGGCATCACTAACTACGTTGACCTCTACAACAACTCAGGCATCTCAGTCATCGGCAAAAGCATGAACATAACAATAACCGATACAGGCACCACAAGAGACATATACATATTCAACGAGACCGACTTCGAAATGTTCCTCCACACCGGCAGCTATGCAAACATGCTCAACCAAAGCGCAATTTATCCTGGTCCGGACATTCTAATCGGACTGCCGGAAGAACTATCAGGCATAAGAGAAGACAAAATAAGCGAACTCGAAGACCTCTACTACGATGAACTATCGCAAAAACTGCAAATAGACGACCTCGGCGTGCTTGTAAGAATAGAAAATCCTGAGTCCTGACCTCATTCTCAATCACCACACAATACCCGGAAAAACCCAAATTCTAAGCGCAAAAACCGCAATGCGCAAACACCATCAAAACTATATATACCATCCATACCTAAATATAGTAATATCTCGAAATATTAAGATAGAATCATTGTCGCTGATTTTATCAATGGTGGTATACTCAAGGCATAGTTAAGGTCGTAACTAAATGGACAAACTTAACCAAAAGGCGTTAACGATATGGAAAAGTCATATAGCCCATTTTGAAGACGATAGTCTTCGAAAGCTTGGCATGTAAGTGCCATGAAAAAGTTATGACTTTTACTATAAATTGCCTTGAGGTATAGACAAAGCAATAATCTTATTGCTTTGACTGTAAAGTAAAATTTCGGATGGTTGACGCATTTGAACAACAGTAAACGTAGAAAAACATCAGTAGTAGCGCTGCTCTTTTTAGCACTAGCCCTGCTCTTATCAACACATCCAAACCAACCACAAGATACCACATTCTCACCAACCATAGACAAAATAACAATTGACAATGAAATCGTCCTTAGCACGGGAACGAACCATCTAAACCAAATCACAAACAGGGCAATCCTAAACAGAAAAGCATCAACAATCACCCTATTCAAAAACGAAAATAAAGTCATATTCCACAACACAAGACTAAAAGACATAAGCAAAGTACATTTCAAAGACATCAAAACAGCCACAATAGAAAAACACATAGACGGCACCATCATGGATTTGGTATGGCTCGAAAACGCACCATCTGGCGGCGAAGTAGAACTCCCATCAACATACAGCGCAATATACAGATGCACTGACAACACCCAAGAACCGGCATGCGAACAACTCAAACTATGCAGCAACACACGTCATGATACAAATTGCTATTTCGAAAAAAACAAAAAAACGCATATACTAGTCAGCCACTTCTCAGGAATACTCGGAGTCAGTATAAACATCATAAATGTCCAGTCCTATCCTACAATAGGTGGCAACTGGACCGTAAGATTCAACACAACAGGCACCGCCAACCTCACAATAACCGCATCAAACACCACAACATGGAGCCATCAAACCGAAGAGCATGACCTCAAATTACTCGAGATAAGATGCGGCGCACAAACCTTAAACCACACATGGCAAAACAACACCCCATACAACCCCTCAGTCTTCATAGAAAACTACACCTGCAACCAGACCACCCATGAAACCTCAAAAGTCCTCACAAGAGGAAGCCACCACCTGATGTTCCAGTTTGGCCACATAACAAAATACGCGCATAATTTCGCATCAGATGACATAAACTTCACAGACCCGACACCCGATGACAACGCCCACATAGGTGAGAACAGGGCCTACATTAACGTCTCAGTAAATGACTCTTCTGATTCAACATCCTTCATAGACTGGAATCATTCTCTTGTCGGCTGGTGGCGCTTCAACAATGAGACAGGCGAAAACACAACCTTCTTCCGCGACTGGTCAACCTACGCCAACAACGGAACCTGCTCAGGCTCAAACTGTTCAACTTACACAACCGGTAAATTCGGACAGGCATTGGACTTTGACGGGGTGGATGATTATGTTGATTGC
>DAOVYR010000209.1 GCA_030635525.1 Candidatus Nanohalarchaeota archaeon
ATATCTCGGCAGAGTAAACAAGTTCCTCGGAAATAAAAAATATAACGGGACAGTAACATTCAGCCCTTATAACTCATCAGCCTATACAGAGATCATGTACTGCCCAGACGACGATGCAATCACCTGCACCATAATAGGCGCATGCATAAACGACACATTCAATGGCACAGCCTGCTACACAGACAAATCAACAAACATAACAGTACACGTACCCCATTTTTCATCAATCATCCTCGGAAATGATACAATCGCGCCGCAAATAGCAATAAATACTCCTACAGACACTGAAACAAACGGGTTTGACATCGGCATAAACCTGACAGTCACAGAAGATACAGACACATGCAACTACAGCCTGAACTACAGCGCACTAACAAACATCACCATGACAAAAATAAACGCAACGCACTTCACAAGTACAGTAAGCGCATTCCTGCCAAACAGCGACTACGCACTCAACATAACATGCACAGATGCAAACAACAACACTAACACCACAAATAAGATATTCACACTATCTGACAACATTAAACCAACACTGTCTACTCCATCTGTAAGCAAAACCACAAGCAGTGCAACAATCACATGGACAACTGATGAAAAAACAGATGCAATTGTAAATTACAGTACCACATCCTCACTTGGCACAAATTTGAGCATCTCAGAGAATGCTACTTCCCATTCTGTTACTATTTCTGCTCTTTCCAGTAGCACACTCTATTATTATAATATCACATCCTGTGACCTTACAGGCAACTGCAACACGACAGGAACACACATATTTACCACAGATGCATCCACAGGAGGCGATGATGGCTCAAGCACCACGTCAAGTGGTCCCGGCGGTGGTCCGGTAATGCTTCCCCAGAGTGAAGAAGATCCGGAGGAAGATGAGATACCTGTCAGTGAAGATGTTGCAGAAGACGACACTCCTGACGAAAGCGAGACAGATGAAAAACAAGAAGACTCCACTCTCCTAAAGCAGGAAGTAGAACAACTAATATTACTATTGGAACAGGAGATAACAGCCGCACAATCACAGAATCATATCCTCCAAAAAGAGATCACTGACAAGCTTGAAAACGCAAAAAGCGCATTTAATGCCGGCGACTACGCAAATGCAAAACAACAGGCATCAGAAGCTCTAAAAATGATTGAGCAGGCGAAACTTGACGCAGAAAACAACACGGAAAACGGCAAGATACGGATGAGTTCGCTTTACTATCTTGTAATCGCGGTAATCATTATTGTATTGGTCCTTGCCATTAGATACCGCAAAAGAAAAAGATATACGCCATACCCCCTTATAAAAAAAGGCACATCAAAGGCCCAACAGCAGCACAAAATCCGCGAACTTGAAAATTATCTTGACAAAATCAGACCTATAATTTCAAAACTCAAGCGCGAAGGGAGACTAAATGAAAAATATGAAACCAGGCTTCGCGAGATTAATGTGCAGAAAAACGAAGCCAAAAAAATGCTTAATAAAGACAACGCACTTGCAGACGAACAGATACAGGTCACGGTGAATGCGCTTATTAAACTGAAAAAGGATATTGAGAATAATGGGTCTGAGCCTAATGCAGAAGTATTCGACATCAACATAGAAATCAACAACATACTCAAAAGCATCTCAGAAACAAAACCGCTCCTGGATGCTGAAAAAGACGCCTCAATATCCATTGATGCAAATAACAAGATGCATGAAATATCCCGGCAAATAGAAAAAGCAAAGGAGTTAATAAATGCAGGCAAGGTACAGGGAGCAGCAAAGAATATTAAAAAAGCTAACCGGCTTCTTAAGTCAATTAAAGAAGAATTGTCTGACACAGGCTAGTGACTCGAGAGTTTAATAACTTACATCATGTTTAGATTGCTTTCTATCCACGTCTTTCTGGTGAATCTCCAGTTGATTTTCTTTTTTGTTCGTTTCTTTTATTAGTCCAAATCAGATAACTTAAAATAATCATCATCTGACAGTTACTTAGCCGCACTTATAATCTCAACAACATCCCTGTGCTTAAGCTCCTGTTCGCCTGAAATCCTTCTCTTGGTCCGCACATCCATAGCATAAAGAAAATGCTTGCCGAAATCCGTATGAAGCGCATAGGCAAAATCCTTTGCAGTAGTCTTCGGCGGCATAAGAAAACAATCCGGAAGCACATTACCCTTGCTATCAACCAGATTATTGACGCCTCCCGGGAACACAGCAATATACTTAAGAAACTCAAAAACAGCAGCATCAAGAACCTGCTGCACACCGGTAGAGCCGTTTTTGGAAAGAAAACCGGAAATAAAATCAAGCGCTTTTTTCTGCTTCTCATTCAAAGCATCACTCTTCAAAATATCGAATTTCGAATCACCCGGCACATAAGAAATAATCCCGCTCTTGGCAGCCTCCCTCAGTGCAAGCTCAGTCTCACATGAGCAAGGCACAAACATGATATCTGGAAATTCTTTCTTCAGCCGCTCCACATTTTCAAGACCAGCAGGAACATCGATTTTATTCAACGCAACAAGAATAGACTTAGTCTTCTTCCGCAGTACCACGGAAAGCCTCTTCACATCATCCTCACTCCACGCATCAGGATTACCCGAAAGCTCAGCCTCGCTGATGGCATCA
>DAOVYR010000114.1 GCA_030635525.1 Candidatus Nanohalarchaeota archaeon
AGATATATACTTACGGTGAGCAGACGGTTGTCATTCCTGTGAAGGATGACGACGGGGAGCAGTCGAATGTCAATAAGCTTGCTTCGGAGAGGATCAGTGAGAGTTTGGGTAAGTATATCCATAATCCTGTTGTTGAGGTTGTTTCAGGGAACAGGGTGATTATCCGGGTTGCGAAGGATGATATTGCCGCTGTTATCGGAAAAGGCGGCAAGAAGATTTCCGAGTTTGAGAAGACTATCGGCATGCATATCTCTGTTGAGCCTATTCTTGATACACTTAAGCATGAAATCAACTATAAGGTGAGTGAAACAGGAGGATATGTCCTGATTGGTGTGCAGAAGAAGTATATCGGCACCAATGTTGATATATACAAAGGCAAGGACTATTTGTTTTCTGCAATGGTTGGCAAGAAGTCTTCTGTGAAGGTCAAGAAGAAGTGTGAGCTTGGTAATCTGGTGATGCAGGCAAGTGCTTTGAAGAACCTGAGGGTTCTTGTCGGATGAATGTCTATCGGCAAGCCAAGTGCAGAAGATTTATAAATGTATTGAGTTATAGTTACTTTAAAATCAAGTATCTGGGCGCTTGTAAAGTGTCCTGAACCAAGACAAAAACGGAACTCTATCGTTCCGCAAGTTTTTGTACTAAAAAAGACGATAGGTGAAACACATGGCAGAAGTAGATTTCGAAACAGTAGTATCTGAGGAAGTAAAATTTGGAACAAACAATTTCCTTGAGATAGCAAGAAAAAAAGCAATAACGAGTGACTCTGAAAATGAGTTTATTTCTATATCCAGAGGGTTTTTTACTCCTGAGAATGATGAGAAAAGATTCAGGAAGTCTATTGCATTCCCGGTTGATGCGAATGTTGTAGATTCAGTTATTGAAGCTCTTAAAAAGGTCAGCGAGGGCATAGAAGCTGCTCCAAAGGCAGAGGCTGAAGCTGAACCAGTAGCGGACGAAGAAGCATCAGAGGCTGAAGTTTCTGAAGATGAGAAAGCTGAGTAAGTTTGCTTTTTGATTATCTGATTATTTTTTTAAATTAAGAGGTCCTTTGGACCTTTTTGTTTCTATTTTTTTTGTTGGAGTAGTTCTATAATTCTACATAATAATCACTAAATCATTTCTAGCCATGGCACAGTTAAAGAATATAAAAATATGTATTCTACATACGGTTATGTCTAATAAGTCCAATATATCTGATATGCTGAATGCTAATTCAAAGATCATATTTATATCGTGCATCGATAAGAAGAGGAGCATTAAAGAGATTGCGCAGGAGTGGGATTATAACTATGAGTCAGGCAAGCTGTATCACGGGAATTCGCAGGAGGAGCTTCTGAAGAATAAGTTTGTCAAGAAAGAGAAGTCCGGGAAGTATGTTTTCTATAAGGCGGACATGAAGAAGTTCGGGAAGTACATCTCGAAAATGATTGATGATATGGATGAAGAGGATGAGCTTGAGGGCAATCTTCGAATGGTGCTTTTGGATAATCATGATGAGTTTGTGGAGTTTCTGGGGGAGAATTTTGTTGAAAAGGAAGTGCTTTCGATTAAAAATCTTAAAAGACTTTATAATGATGATCGGACACTGATCCCGGATAATTTTGATGCGTGCTTTTTTGGTGTGTATCTTTCGCTTGTGTTGTTTTTTATTGCTGATAAGCAGAAGAATAAGGAGAGGCTGCTTAATATTTTCTCTACGTTGCTGATTTCCAGGTTCGGGTGCAAGGTCAATATGAAGGATTTTGTGCGAGGGAATATCAGTATTTTTGAGAAGAACAGGAAGGCTGTGGGGAATTATAAGGTTCTTTATGATGAGTACCAGGAGCTTTTGTAGATGTTGTGAATGAAAGGGGTTTATGTTCTGGTTATTGAGGTTTCCAAGAATGTTGATTTAGTAGTCGGTTCCTTGGGCACTATCCGGTTTTTGAGAGGGCTTTATGCTTATGTTGGTTCTGCGCAGAATGGGCTTGAAAATAGGATTGAGAGGCATCTGTCGGATGAGAAAAAGATATTCTGGCATGTTGATTATCTGCTTGATTGTGCGAATGTCGTGAAGGTGTTTTACCGGGAGGGGCCTAAGTCTTATGAGTGTGCCATTGCGCGGAGGTTGTGTGAAACTGCAAGTGATGTGGCTGGTTTCGGGTGCTCAGATTGCAGATGCGGGGCGCATCTGTTTAGAATCAGTGGAATTGAGACGGTAATGGATCTTGGGATGGAGGAGTTCTGCGTCCAGGGGAAATCTATATGAAGCAGAATGACCAAAATAGGTGTTATGGGTAAGTTTGCCTTGATGTTTTTTGGATTTTGTATGGTGGCACTTATGGCGCATGGGGTGTCTGCGTATGGCGGGGTTGAACAGATTGTGTTTTTGAGTCCTAGTGCGCTTGTTTTAGTTCTGATTCTTGCGTCTTTTTGCGCGCTTGTGTCTAAATATGGAACAGGCAATAAGGCGCGGATGGATATTGACAGGGTGCGAAGAGCGCTAAGAGAATGAGAGCGCCCCCAACGCGATTCGAACGCGCGACCCCTTGCTTAGGAGGCAAGTGCTCTATCCACTGAGCTACGGGGGCACAGTTCATGTGAATTTATTTGCGGGTAATTTTATATTGTTTCTATTGATTTTTGTTGTGGATTAGAGTTATGAGGGATGGAATGATTAAAAAGTATGGTGCTAAATTGTGAGTTGTCTTAAGATTTTTAATTTATTTATTATTGTATGATGTAATACTATATATGCGCAAAATCGTTTTCTTGTCGGTTGTTTTTATATATGTGAGCTTGGGTATTTTGTGTTTTGCATGGGCTGATAGTGGTGATATAGGTCAGTTTCACATCCCTCCTGACGATGCACAGGACAGGGCTCTTTTGGATGATGAGAAGGTCAAAGTGTTTATCAATCTTAAGGATGAAAAGGTTTTGCGAAAGCGGTTCGGGGTTTTCAGGGAAAAGGTGGATGCCAAGCGCGATATCTCTGATAAAGTCGCACGAATAGGGGGAAGATTTGAGCATGCATATAATAATATTAATGTTGTCAGTGCGCAGGTTACGAGGGCGCAGATGGAGGAGCTCAGGAGGGATCCGAATGTCGCTGCTGTTGAGAGAGTGGGGACAATACATACGTTTCTGTCTCAAAGTGTGCCTATTGTGAATGCAGATGATGTGTGGCTTGAGAAGGTGAATGGCTCTAATATTACGGGGAGTGGTACTACGGTGTGTGTGCTTGATACGGGGATTGATGACGGGCATGCGGACTTTAGCGGGAGGATTGTTGATCAGTACTGTTATTGTACTGCAAGTGATTATGGTGACGGCGGGTGTTGTCCTAACAACCAGGCTGAAGATACTGATGCGAATGATGACCACGGGCATGGTACGCATGTTGCAGGCATTGCTGCTGCAAGCGGGGGCATTTATGGTGTTTCCAAGGGCGCTAATATTATTGCCATTAAAATAGCGGATAATACAGGAACTGCTGAGGATTCTGACCTTATCAAGGGAATTGAGTGGTGCATTGATAATGCAACCAAGTATAATATCTCTGTAATCAGTTTGAGTATGGGTGGCGATAGTTACGGGGATTATTGCGATGATGATGTAGGACTTCTTGCTGTTAAGAATGCAATTGATGCTGCGATTGCACATAATATCAGTTTTGTTGCTGCTACGGGGAATGAAGGCAGTCCTACGCAGATTGCTGCGCCAGCGTGTCTTTTTAATGCGACCAGAGTTGGGGCCACTACTAAAAGTGATGTGATTGCTGATTATTCTAACAGGGGGGCTAATTTTGCTGATCTGCTGCTTGCGCCGGGGAGCAGTATTAGCTCAACATGCAATGGCGGAGGGTATTGTTCCAAGAGCGGCACATCGATGGCAACGCCGCATGTTTCGGGGGCATTGGCTTTACTTTGGCAGGCGTACAAGCTGAAGTATGGTGTTGGTCCAGAGCCTAAATATATTGAGGATATTTTGAATGATACGGGGAAACTGATAGCTGACGGAGCAAATAGTTATGCGAGGATTGATGTGCTGGCCGGGGTTTATGAGATCGCAGCGCCAGATGTTATTTTTTTGAGCCCGAATGATAGAGACTATTTGAGTAATAGCACTATTATTTTTGAATACATTACTAACGACGAGGGCAGTGTAGTCAATTGCTCGCTGTATACTAACAAGAGCGGATGGGGGAGCGAGAAGTATAATGAGTGTACGGTTGTCAAGGGAGTGGCCAATAATTTCTCGTTTGATTTTTCTGGTGACGGGGCGTATATATGGAATGTCGTGTGTGTTGATGATGATTCCATGAGCGCGTTTAACAGCACCAACAGGACGGTTTTTGTGGACGGGACTGCACCCTATGTTGAGATTATAAGTCCTGCTGAAGCCAATTATTCGTATTTGCCGGAACTTAATTTCTCGTTCAATGAGTCTAATCCGGATACCTGTTTCTATTCTCTTAACGGAGGGAGCAATTTTACGATTAATTCGTGTGCGAATGGGACTGTTCTTTCAGGGCTTGCGCAGGGGCTGAATAATGTGAGCATTTGTATGAATGATAGTGCAGGGAATGTTAATTGTACTGGTGTTGATTTTTGGTATGATACTGTTGCGCCGGGTATTTCTGTTGTTGAGCCTATGAATGTCACTTATGGTTATGGGGATGTTTTTGTTAATGTCACGGTTGATGAA
>DAOVYR010000049.1 GCA_030635525.1 Candidatus Nanohalarchaeota archaeon
GCGCTCTGCTGCTTGCCTTGTTTTTTCTATTGTCGGCACCAGCGCGAATCTTACGTATCCTTCGCCGGGGTTAAGGTTGTCTGCTTTGTTTGCGATGAAGTTGCCGGGGGTTGCTACTATGCCTGTTTTTTCGCACATGAGTTTCTTTACAAATTCGAGTGATGTGTAGTTGTCCGGTGTCTTTTGCCAGATGTAGAATGTAGCATCAGGTGTGCAGTCTTTCAGACCCAGTTCCCTGAATGCTTTAAGCATTATATCGCGCTTGATCAGGTAGTTTTTTCTCATGTCTTCTACATGTTTTTCGTCTTTGAGGGCGGCTGTTGCTGCGTCCTGTATGAATGTGCATGTCCCTGAGTCTATGTTTGCCTTTAGTTTCTTGTATGCGGATATTATGTTTTCGTCGCCTGCAAGCCATCCTGCGCGGTAGCCGGTCATATTGCTTCTCTTTGAGAGGGAGTTTATTGATATCACTCCTTCTTTTGATATTTCAAGTGGGCATAGCGGCTTTTTTTCAAAGTATATCTCTGAGTATGCCTCGTCTGATGCAAGTATTATGTTGTTGTCATGGCAGAAGTCTATGCATTTTTTTATGTATTCTTTTGATGCTATCTTTCCTGTGGGGCTGTTTGGGTAGTTGAACCACATGATTTTTGCTTTTTTTGCTGTTTCTGTGCTTATATCTTCGGGATCCGGGCAGAAGCTGTTTTCTTCTGTGAGGTTCATGAATACTGGTTTTCCTTTTGCAAACATCGTGCCGCGCTCGTAGGGGGGATAGCCGGGGTTTGGTATGAGGGCTATATCGCCGGGGTTGAGGAATGCTAGGGGCATGTTGAATACTGCCTCTTTTGAGCCGATGTTTGATGCGATTTCTGTGTCTTTGTCGAGGGTTACTCTGAATCTGTTTTTTGTCCAGCTTTTGACTGCCTCAAGGAATTCAGGTGTGCCGTTGTTTCTTGGGTAGCCGGATGTCTTTCTTTTGTCTACTGCTGTTTTTGTTGCGTCTCTTATGATTTGGGGGGTTGGCTCTCTTGGGTCTCCTACGCCGAAGTCGACTACGTCGATGCCTTTGGCTGTGAGGTTGTCGCGCATCTTATCGACTTCGTCGAATGCGTATGCGCCGATAGAGTTTAGGGTTGTGTTTGTTTCGATTTTCATGGGTTTCACTGTCTTTTTGTGATTTTAGGATGTAAAATTGTTGATTAAGTTATTTAAAAGTATTGGGTGGTCAATCATATTTGCTCTTATTTGGTAGTTTGCAGTTTAATTATGAAGGAGAACTAACAGGGATTTTCTTATCTGGGCTAAAAATACTTCCATCTCAACATGAGAACAGAATCTCATAGGGGTTTGCATCATTGAAGTTGGTATGTCCAGTATTTTCTGTTGCTTCTAATAGTGATTTGACAAAATCCTCTAATTGATCATGTGGAAGATATCTTGTAATTTTTTTTGCTCTATTAAAATTTGCCTTGTCGTCAATTACACGATTATCAAGATCAAAATCACCATTATCACTAAATGTATGCATTGTGCCACATTCACCGCTATCATCTATTACATTTGATACGGCATTTGCAAATATCGTACCCATCCTTATTGAATATAGGTCCTGAGTTATTGATTCTGTGATTTCATGAAACATGCTTTTTGGATTTTTGGCAAAGGCAATATGATTTCTATCGTTTATATTTCCATAAACGTAACCGGGATCTTCTATCGCTTCTTCTTTGGGTTCTATAACTGGCAACAAGAATGCATAAATTGTCGATGGATTCTCTTTTTCAGTCAACAGGTCGAAGAGTTCGAAATCTTTTATCTTTTCATAAGAATTAATGATATCCTCTCTTAATAATGTTGAGTCATAGTCTGGAATATTTGGTGTATTTGGTTTTACCAGTTTATGGAAATTGTGAAGATATTCTGGGGAGAGAGTATCAATATAAACGGTGTGCCCGAAAAAATCATATTTTCCTTTTTTTGTAACATCTATTTCATCCATATTTTTTTTTTGATTGTGTATGGTCTCACTAAAATGGTTCTTTAATGTTGGTATCATAGATGAAACTGGATGAGTTCGAATTATATGTTTATAATAACCATAATCTAATCCCATTCTTAACAAATTTGCAATTGGTGTGAGTTTGTATGTCTCTTCAGTTTCAGGCTCTAAGAGTTCAAATGAATTTGGAGAACGTATGCTATTTATAATTCGTTTACCTTTTGAAAAAAAATCCGTATTTGATGATGAAGCGACAGCCATCAAGCGACTAACATCAAAATGTTCTTCTAATCTTTTTTTCATAGAAATATGTATTTCCATATAATTAGATCTTGATTGGTAATCGTCCGAATCTTTTGTTAAGAACTGATATATCGAAGTTGGTCCAATGCTACTTTCTTTTGTCTGTTCTGGCGAAATTTTTTTATCATCATATATTAATACAGGTTTACGTGATCCATCCCAATCCTTTACAAATCTAATCTGGATTGAATTTTTATGTTTCGGGATAGTATTTCTTAAATCGACATAAATTGTTTCTCCTTCTGTTATCCATCTGTTATTTTTAGCTATTTTTTCTAATGATGGTGATAAATCTATTAGCCTATCTACTTCCGGTTCATATCCAAAGATAGGTTCTTCAAAGTGGCTGGAATAATCAATCAAGTACAAGTCCATTGTTTGTTACTTGTGAGTAGTTTTTATAAGCTTTTTGGTTTCTACGTAATTAGATATGTGATTTAGGACCAAATCCCTTCAAAAACCTCAACTGCCGGACCAGTCATGAAGACGTGGTTTGAGTCCTTATCCCATTCGATTTTCAGGTCCCCGCCTTTAAGGTGGACGGTTACTGTTCTATCTGTCTTTTTGTTCAGGACACATGCCACTGCTGATGCGCATGCGCCGGTTCCGCATGCAAGGGTTTCGCCTTCGGCGCGCTCCCATACGCGCATTATGATCTCTTTTCTGTTTAATACCTGTATGAATTCTACGTTTGTTCTGTTGGGGAATGATTTATGGCACTCTATTGATTTTCCTAAATGCTCGAAGTCTTTGAATTGTGTGTCTCTTGTGAATATTATGCAGTGGGGGTTGCCCATTGAGACGCAGGTTATTTTCTGGGTTTTATTGTCTATGTTTAGGTCTTCGTTTATTACTTTGCCTGCTGGCCCTTTCATCGGTATTTTTTCGCGCTCAAGTATAGGTTCGCCCATGTCTACGCAGATTTGCGATACTTTGCCATTTTTTAGGATAAGTTCTGGTATTATTATGCCTGCCTTTGTCTCGAATCTCAGTTTCGTCTTTTTTGTGAGGTTGTGGTCGTATACGTATCTTGCAGCGCATCTTATGCCGTTGCCGCACATCTCTGCCTCTGAGCCGTCGGAGTTGAATATGCGGTATTTGAAGTCGTTTTCTTTTGAAACGGGTGACAGGATAAGTATTATGCCATCTGAGCCGATACCGTAGTGGGGCCTGCTCATAGTGATCGCGAGTTCTTTCAGGTTGACATTATCAAGATTTTCTTCAAAGCAGTTTATGAAGATATAGTCGTTCCCGAGACCGTGCATTTTTGTGAATTTTATCTGCATACTATTGCACCTCTTTTTCTTGTATTATTGCTATATTTAGAGTTAAATGTTTATGTATCCGGCATTTTTAGGAGCGATAAGGCTATTTATGTTGAACCTGATTGTCTCTATCCAGGACGCTGATATTATGACTTTTTGGATACTTTTGTTGCAATTGTGTCTATAATGATGCCGTATACGATTCCAAATGCCATCAATACCAGACCGCCGCTTCCAGCAGGAATTGCAATGGCTGCGCTTACAATTGCTCCAAGCAGGGCACCTCTTGGTACAAAGTGCATTTTTATGTTGTCTGCTATCCCTATCACAAAGCCCAGCAAAGCTCTTCCATATACTATGGATGCTAATATCGGTATTTCAAATTGCCCGGGAAATTTCAATACAGTACCGTATGCACAGAACAGGCCGCAAAGTATCCCGAGCAGAGTAGCCATAGTGACTCTTCTTGTGTTCATATTATTGCCTCCTCTTTTTTTTTGAAATATCTGTTGCTGATTTTTGCCGGACATCCAGTTATTTTAATGCACTCCCGGGACACATTGCTTTCATCTTGCAGTTTGAGCATGCCTTTTTTCTGCTTATTGCGCCGCTATAGACAGAAACTGATAAAAGAAGCGCCAATACTGCAAGTTTGAATGTGCTGTACTTCTGAATCAATGAGATTATAAGCAAGATGAGGGGGACTAAGGTTAAGAGCCCGTAAGTAAACGGAGTGATTTTTATGCCTGTGCTTGTCTTGAAGTTTTCAATTTTTCCTTTCTTAAAAAACGCGCATGAGAGCTTTCCCCAGCCAGTAGAGCACCACCGGGCATAATAGTAGCAGTTTGTGCAGACCATTTTTCTTAGTACAATGAATATCATTTTTGTCGAAAATGCAAAATAGAGCCATCCTATTAGCGGATGCACGAGCCAACAGGCAAATGTCCCAAGAGCAATCCAGAGAATCATTATGATATTGCTGAAAAATATGCCTTTTTTGGGGTATGCTTCCAGACCCGGTCCATAGAGTTTTGCCTGGTTTTTCATATATCATATATGCTGTTTCTTCTATTTAAATGTGGATAATTATTCTTATGGCAAACTATAAATAAAGTTCCGACCAATATTCATGCCTATGAAAGATGCTAATGCAGGTATTGAAAGTGTTGCGCAAATCATATCAGGGCGCTTCGGCGAACTTCTTGTGCGCAAGAAGTCAGGCGAGAGTCTTGAGCTTGGTGAGCTGCTCATTGCAGAGTCAGAAGATTCATATACGATATTCCAGGTATATGACCTAAAGTACGGATCACAAATCCCGCAGGAGTCGCTTGAGTTGATGTCCGGCATGAATCTCGAGGGATACGGGGAATCTCTTGAATTCATGGAGCCGGAGTTGAGAAACTATATACTTGCATCTCTTAAGTCAGTTGTGACAATAAGCAGGAATGTTGCAAAGACGCCAAAAAAACTGCCTGCGTTTTTCTCGCGGCTGCGGCAAATCAAAAAAGAAGATCTTGATTTTCTCTCAAAACCTGAAAAACCATTGTTTCTTGGCAATGTGCGCTCAGGGACGAGAATTCTTCCGATAGATGTGTATCTTGACGGGGAGGGTGTCTTTACGCACCATGTCCTTATCCCTGCGACTACCGGGAGGGGCAAGTCTAATCTTGTGAAGACAATCGCATGGTCGGTACTGGATAAAGATTATTGTTCTCTTTTGATCCTGGATCCGCATGATGAGTATTACGGGAGATGTGCAAATGCGCTAAAGGACCATCCGAATGCTTCCGGTAAACTGGTATATTATACGCCGAATAGCCCGCCTGCGGGAGCTGTGACACTAAAAATCAATCTTAAATCATTAAAGCCCCAGCATTTTGATGGCGCAATCATGTTTTCAGAGCCGCAGAAAGAAGCATTGTATGCTTACTATAACCAATACAGGGAGGAATGGATTGAGAAGCTGATATTGAAAGAGCCTGTTCCTGTTAATTTTCGTGATGAGACACTTGATGTCGTTATAAGAAGGCTCCTTTACAACCTGGACCTGAAAGTAAATGATGAGGATGAAATAACATGCACGGGAATATTTGATACACAGGCAGGGAAGACAACAATAGATGACATCCTGCATTCACTGGAATCCTCGAAAACAGTCATAATTGACACTTCTACATTGCATGGCTCACAGGAAATACTTGTGGGGTCTATTGTTGCCGCAAAAGCATTTGAGACGTATAGGCATTACAGGCAGACTGGCGGGTTGAAGGAGAAGCCGGTGATATCTGTTATTCTTGAGGAGGCTCCGCGCGTGATTGGAAAGGATGCATTGAAGGCCGGACCAAATATATTTTCAAGGATTGCGCGGGAAGGGAGAAAATTCAAGATCGGGCTTACGGCGATTACGCAGCTTCCAAGCCTGATACCGAAAGAGATTCTTGCGAACATGAATACGAAGATCATCTTGGGTATTGAGATGGCCCAGGAGCGCCAGTCTGTGATTGAATGCGCATCGCAGGACCTGTCGACAGATGACCGCAATATCGCGAGTCTTGATAAGGGTGAGGCGCTTGTGACTTCTAATTTTACGAAGTTTGCGATGCCTATCTATATACCGCTGTTTGAGGAGTATATTAAGGACAAGATGAAGAAAACAGGGGTCCAGAGGGATTTTAGCGGGTTGAGTTGATTTTGCAGAAGTTCAGGTAGCCTGTTATGAAGCCTGCAACGTATCCGTCGCCGCTTCCGACTGCCAGGCCTTCGCCTTCATGCAATATGCCGGCTACCCATGAAATATGAAGTTTTGTCCCGTTTGTAATTTCTTTTTTGTGTAGTGTAATATTTTTGAATTTCTTTTTCATGTCATCAATGCTCATGTATTTGCCATGGATGTATCTTGAACTGCCTGAAAGGTGTCCCAGTGCCTGTGCCAAAGAAAGACCTTCAATGGGTTTTTTGGATATTGCAAGGCTTCCTTTCATTGTATGGATTACAAGTATTGAGTCGCGTTTCATGTATTTTTGATGGAATATGGACGCTGCTTCTACTATATCTTTTTTATCTGTCATTGTCTCAAGTTCTATCTCATTCATGCCTACAATGTCTGCATATTTTGAGACTTTCAGGCAGTTGTCTTTTGCCATTCTTGAGCCTGAGCCAAGTTCTATATAGAGGGTGGATGTACGTGATATATTTTTTACTCTCTTTAGAAGTTCTGCTTGTACTGGTTCTGATTTTGCGTCCAGATGAGCCCCGGAGTAGACTGCAAAATCGCATGTATCGTCAACGAAATCAACGAGTTCCGGCTCTTTTATGCCGTAGTCCGGTGAAATTATGAACCTGTCGCCGTCTTCTTTGACCTGGACTATGAGGTGGTGTGCTGCTTTGTCTATAGAGGATTTTACGGACGTTATGCCTGCGGACTTCAGTTGCTTTACCATCTCGGATGTTGCTCTTTTTACTTCAAGGTGAGTTCTGTTTCCAAGGGCGCTCAGGGCAAGTGAGATGTTGGATGCATTGCCGCCAAGAATCACTTTTTCTTTGAGAGGGATGTTTTTGAGTTTTATGATTGCTTCGTTGATGTGGTCTATATCGCGGTTATATTCTGTGTATGATCTGTTTTTCAGCACGCGCGAAGCTATGTCGTCAAAGATTGCGTTGATCTTTATCCTGCTTAATTTTTCTTTGGAGATATTGAAGACATCGTCGTAATTGGCGATGCCGTAGACTGCGATCCTGTGGGGCTTTAGGGGGGTGTCTAGTGCTTTTTTGTAGAGTTTGGTGTGTTTGTCCATAGCGAATCTATTGATTGTTAGCTATATATGTTTGTATGGGGTTGACTCAATATATTTAAAACTTACGATGTCATATTAATGATTTATGAGCGCGATGGTCCCGTAGCTCAGTTGGTTAGAGCGCTGGTCTTATATGACGCGCAGGTACTGCCTGCGTCTTAATAACCAATGCATCC